>JADLDC010000145.1 GCA_020846885.1 Acidobacteriota bacterium
CCGACGCAACAAAGTTGTCATAAATGCGTGGAATACGGTGTTTGTTCTTTAGTACGACAGACTGTCGAGCGTGGGGAAAAATGCTGGTTGGGGAACAGATCGGTAAATACGACATTACGTCAAAGCTCGGCGAGGGCGGAATGGGCGAGGTGTATGCCGCTCATGACGACGAACTCGGCCGCAGCGTTGCGATCAAGCTCTTACCGAACGAATTCACGACCGATGCCGACCGCCGCAACCGTTTTCGTCAGGAAGCGCGTGTGGTTTCGGCCCTGAACCACCCGAATATCATCACCATTTACGAGATCGGTGAGGACGAGCACGGCAGTTTCTTAGCCACCGAATACGTGGACGGGCGAACTTTGCGCGAAGTGATCAAGTATGAATCGGTCACCCTTTCCCGCATCCTGCGCATCATTGAACAGGCCGCAAACGCGCTGGTCGCGGCCCACGCGGCGGGGATCGTGCATCGCGACATCAAGCCTGAGAACATAATGGTCCGCCCGGATTCTATCGTAAAGGTGCTCGATTTCGGCCTGGCAAAACCAAGCGAACGGATACTTCTATCGAGCGGTTCGTCGGACAATAAGACGCTTCCAGGTACGGTGATGGGCAGTGCCCGGTATATGTCACCGGAGCAGGCACGCGGATTTGAGGTTGACGGCCGCTCAGACATCTGGGGCCTTGGAGTTGTGCTCTATGAGCTGCTGACCGGACGGGTCCCTTTTGACGGCGAAAGCACTGCGGACACGCTCGCCGCCGTTATTTACAAAGAGCCCGAACCGATCAGCCTTTTATTGCCTAACGCACCGGCCGAGCTGCAGCGCATTCTTCGAAAATCTTTGCAAAAGGACCGTGAGGAGCGCTATCAGAGCGTAAAGGACCTTGCGCTCGATATTAAGGACCTGCTTTCCGACCTAGAACACTCGAACAGCGGCAGCCGTACTGCCTACGCGGCGTCGTCGCCGTCGTTCAATGAGAATCCGACCATCATCCACCGCACCGTTAGCGGAAGCCATCCGACTGGCGCAATTGCCTCAGTTACCGCCTACAAGGCACCAGGCCGAACAAAAAAATGGGCGGCGCTTGCCTGGGGGCTCTCGCTGATCGCTCTTGCCGTTCTAACCATCGGCGGGGTCGCCCTCTACAATACAGGCGGGGTCGAGCCGCTGGCCGAAGGCGCATTCTTGAAACCGCAGATATCGCGGATAAATTCAGACGGAAAGGTTTCACTGCCCGCAATATCGCCTGACGGAAAATATCTTGCTTATGTTAACGGAGACATGGGCAACCAAAGCCTTGTTGTCCGGCAGATATCGAACGACAGCCTGCTAACGGTCGTGCCGGCGACGAATCTTAATTTTTCAGCGGTCGCTTTCTCACCAAACGGCGATTGGATCTATTACTGCCAAACGCGCAGCGATTTTTCGCTCAACACGCTATACCAGGTGCCGACGCTCGGCGGACAGCCGAAAAAGCTGATCGAGGATGTGGACAGCGCGGTCACATTTTCGCCGGACGGAAAGCGTTTTGCCTTCATGAGGCATACACCGAACGGCAGCGAGGACATCATTCTAACCGTTGACGCGGCAACGCTCGCTATGGACGAGGTGATCCGGTCAAAGCAGGCCGGCTTTGATTTTTTTGCTCCCAAGCCGGCATGGTCACCTGACGGAAAGCGGATACTTACGGCGGCCGGAAAACGTGAAGGCGGTTTCGTCAGCAGTATGACCGTTGGCGAGATCGACCTTGATCGCAAAACGTTCAATGCGCTCGATGGCGGCAAGTTTTATACGGTCAGTAATTTCGCATGGTTTGCCGACGGCTCCGGCTTTCTTTGCGCGGGCAGGGAATCGCAGACATCGCCTGTGCAGGTATGGCAAACCGCTTATCCAAATATAGGATTTCACCAGGTCACAAACGATTTCAACGATTATGCCGAGGTCGGGCTTGCCGCCGATGGCAAGACGATCGTTACGATCAAGGGCGAGACCAATGCCTCACTTTGGCGCTTCTTTCCCTCGAACAAGGAAGCACTCGAATTGACACACGAAGGGCGAAGCCTGTTCGGAGCGGCCGGCATCACTCAAGCCGAGAACGGCACGGTTTTTTTCACGAGCAAACAAGGCAAGGAATTCCAGCTTTTGCGGACCGACCGCGATGGCAAGAATACGGCCGGCCTCTTAAAAGAAGCGGGTTCTTCGGTTGTTCCTTCGGTCAGCCCGGACGGCAAGTATCTTGTATTTGTCAGACAGCGGGAAAAGTCATCCAGGATCTGGCGCGTCAACGCCGACGGAACCGGCCCGGTCCAGTTGACCGAAGAAGATCCGTCGTTTTTCGATTTTAGCCCGCAGATCACTCCTGACGGCAAGTTGATCATTTTTCAGCGTCAACGGGCTGACGAGGACCGATCGGTTTTCATGAAGATGCCGATCGAAGGCGGCACGCCGGAAGTCCTTTACGACAGGGGTGGCGGAAGTGTTTTCAGCCCGCGCATATCTCCTGATGGCAAACGGATCGCGTTTGGGACGTACGATATGCAGGATTTTCAAAAACGCCTGCTGGTCGCTTCGCTGGACAACAATAAGTTCGGCAAGATAGAAAATGAGATGGAATATATTCTGGTGAATCAGTTTGCGTGGTCACCCGACGGACGCGACCTGACCGTTCTGACCACGCGGGACGGCACGCCCAATGTTTACCGCCAGCCGCTTGATGGTTCAGCCGCCGTACCGATAACGAACTTTAGGTCCGGCCGTATATTCAATTTCACATGGTCATCCGATGGCCGCGAACTGCTGCTTTCGCGCGGCAACACGGTCAATGACCTTCTGCTTATTCGCGATGCAGGCCGGGCCGCGGACACCGCTCCGGTAGTCGCCGTTCAACGCCGTCAGCGTTCATTGGTTGAACGGCTGACCGGCATTTTTACGCAGATCAGCCGGTAAAGCCTTCGGTGGTTCAGCCTCAAGA
>JADLDC010000146.1 GCA_020846885.1 Acidobacteriota bacterium
GCTGGGTCGGTGCCAGCGACGCGGATATGGAAAAGGGAAATCTGCGGTGCGAGGCGAATGTGTCGGTGCGAAAGATCGGCGAGACCGGCTTTAGAAACAAATCAGAATTGAAAAATCTGAATTCGGTACGGTTCATGCAGAAAGCGATCGAGTTCGAGATCGCCCGCCAGACCGAAGCGCACGAGAAAGGTGAGCCGGTCGATCAGGAAACGCGCTTGTGGGACGAAAAAAATCAGTGCACCCGCGTGATGCGTTCAAAAGAGGACGCGCACGATTATCGATACTTCCCGGAACCCGATCTCCAGCCGCTGACCGTTTCGGCCGACTTTATCGAGAACGTGCGGCGGCAAATGCCCGAGCTGCCGGATGTGATGCGCGACAGGTTTATGTCGGATTACTCTCTGTCATTCGCGGACGCCACGCAGATGGTCAGCGATCAGGACCTGGCCGCGTTTTACGAGACTGCCGCAAACGCATCCGGGAATCCGCGCGTCACGGCGAATTTTCTTTTGACAGAATTGCAGCGTGAATTGAACAATTCCGGCAAGGCCGTCGCCGACAGCCCGGTAGCGGCCGAGGAGCTTGCCGCACTGATAAAGACGCTTGATTCGGGTGCCATTAACAACAACCAGGCAAAAGAAGTGCTGGTCGAGATGTTCGCGTCCGGCAAGACGGCGGCGGCGGTGATCAGCGAAAAAGGCTTTGAACAGGTCTCAGACCCGGCGGAGATCGAACGGATCGTTGACGAAGTGATCGCCGCAAATGAAGATCAGGCCGCGGCCTATCGCGGCGGGAACGAGAAGTTGTTTGGATTTTTTGTTGGCCAGGTGATGAAAGCATCACATGGCAAGGCAAACCCCGCGATCGTGAACAGTATCTTAAAATCCAAGTTAGGCTGATGCCGTCTTTTTGGCTTTGGATGAAACCGATGCGAAAGCTCATTATTTCTGCGATCTTTATCTTTTCGGCTCTACCCGTTTTTGGTCAGACGCAGGCTCAGCCTACGCCGAACCGGGAGGCGGAAATGCGTCGCCCGCAGCGGGACGAAGAAGATGCCAATCGCCGGTCGGAGGAAGGTTTTGCCAGGTTGGGTAAGATATCTGACGCGCGTTTCCGGGGAAAACTGTCGAAAGAGGTTGAAAGGAATATCAAGGACCTTTACCGAAAACCGACGGAGAATGAAATTAAAAGGCTGCAGCCGCGGCCCGAGGACATCCAGAAATACGCCGCATTTCTCGCAGGTAAGAAAACCGGGATCATAAGGCTTGAACCCTATCGGGGCTGCGGAGACAGTACAAAAATTGTCTCGGCGTCGGACGCGTGTCTGGAATATAAATTTCCGGGGAATGGTTCCGACTTTTCATTTAGAGAACGAAACTATCGCATCGGCCGTTTGGCGGACCTGCGGTTTGGATCGGACACTTTTACCAGTCCCGGTGTTTTGCAGCAAGCGATCTTTGTCGGGATCGGGGATGTGCCGCTTGAGAATGTTGCATTGAACATGCCGGGCGTTTTGTTCTTAAAGAATTTCAAGCCGGAGCGCGAAGCCGCCGCCGTTAGAGAAACCAGCCGGAGATTTGGAGCCGGAAGCGAGCTGGATGGATTTTATTATGCGTCGGGCGTTAAGGCGCTGGAGAAGATGACATATGTTCTCCGGTCTATCGCCTATCGCGGTACGGTTCCGCGGTCAGTGGCCGGAGTTATTTTTAATGAGCTTGATCTTGACGAACGGGCTGACGTGACGGTCGCATTCAGAATTATCAGAAAGCATGATTCGGGCGGCGTGACGATCATTTGGAAGGAACTCGACAAGCGAAAGGCTCCCGAGCTGATCATGGCCAGACCCGCAAAGCCGTCGCCAAATCGGTTCGCGAAGGCACAATACTCAGGGAAGGAATGAAATGGAAATTGCAGGAAAAGCCGCCATTGTTACCGGTGGGACAAAAGGTATCGGTTACGCTATCGCCGAGGCGTTGGTGAAAGAAGGGGCCAGTGTGCTTCTTTGCGGCCGCGGGCGCGAGGGTGTGCAGGCGGCGGCTGAGAAGCTGCTGCCGCTTGGCAAGGTAGAAGCTGTCTCATGCGACGTGCGGAACGAAGAGCACGTGAAGATGATCTTTGAGCACTGCACCCAGGCGTTCGGCGGCGTCGATATTGTTATCAACAACGCCGGCGTCGGTTATTTTGGCAAGACGGTTGAAGCGACGACCTCGGCTGAATTCAAGCAAACGTTGGAGACGAACCTGTTCGGCGTTTTCTATTCCTGCCATCACGCGATCCCTTATCTGAGAAAGCGCGGCGGCGGGTATATCATCAATATCTCGTCGCTTGCCGGGCAATACGCACATCCGGGCATGGCCGCCTATAATGCTTCAAAATTCGGGTTGAACGGTTTTTCGGAAGCGTTTATGCAGGAGGTCCGTCAGGACAATATAAAGGTGAGCTGCATTTGTCCGGGCAGCGTCAACACGTATTTCGGCGGCGATTCGCCAAGCGATGAAAAGGCGTGGCAGCTTCAGCCATCGGACATTGCACAGGTGACGCTGGACCTTTTGCGAATGGACCCGCGTGCATTACCAAGCAAGGTAGAGATCAGGCCAAGCAAACCGCCCGCGAAGTAACATCCAACAAATTGCGCTTTATGCCGGGACCGGCACCAACGCCAGTCTCTCGACCGTGCCGATCAATTCGGCGTCGAGGAACGGCTTTGTAAGATATTCTGTGACCCCAAGTTCTTCGGCCTTTTCCCGATGTTTGTCGCCTGCTCTTGAAGTGATGAATACGAGCGGGATCTCACGGAATGTTTCGTGCACCCTTAGCGCCGCGGCCAGTTCATAACCATCCATTCGCGGCATCTCAACGTCGCTCAGGATAACGTCGGGCAATTGGTCGGCGCTGCCCATTACTTCCAGAGCGTCAACGCCGTCCTTTGCGGTAAGGGCGGTCCATCCGGCGGCGGTAACCACCTTCGAGGTCATGTGCCGGACGCTTGGGCTGTCATCAACAACCAGGACGACCGTTTTCTTTTCGACAGGCTCGGGCTTTCTTGCTGCTTCCGCCGGCTTTCGCGGCCCCGCCGCCGCTAGTTGGGATACATCAAGCACCGGGGCAACATCGCCGTTACCCAGGATAGCCGCACCCATGACGCCGATCACCCGGTCAAGCGGTTTGCCAAGCGGTTTTACGGCCACTTCTTCCGTTTTTAGAATTTCATCGACGATCAGCACGAAATGCGTATCGTCCGTTTCAATAAGCAATGCGTTCAGCAGGCCTGGACCATCATGCCGCTTGTGCGAAAAATGATCTGAGAGCCAGCATACAGGATGTACACCCGCCGACATTTCGACCACGGCGTTTGGCCCGTCCCATCGAAGGTCAGCCGGAGCGATCTCGACAATACGTTTTACGGTCTTGAACGGGACCGCGGCCATTTTCCGCTCGGACCGGACAAGCAATGCCTCGGTAACGGCAAATGCAAGCGGCACTTTGATGGTAAACGTTGTCCCCATCTGCTGTGCCGTTTCGACCGTTAGCGTGCCGCCGCGTGCCGCCACGCTTTCCTTGACGATACCCATGCCAACGCCTCGCCCCGCGTTCATGGTCAATTTTGCGGCTGTCGTTAACCCGGGCAGGGCAAGCAGGGAAATAAGATCTGCTCCTCGTTCAAGGTCATCTGCCTTAAGCATACCCGCTTCCGCGGCGCGTGCCCGCAGGGCGGCCGAGTTGATCCCGCGGCCGTCGTCAGAGACCTTAAGCTCGATGTGCGTTTCCTGGTTCGCGACCCAAACGCCTATTCGCCCTGTCTCAGGCTTTCCGAGCAATCGGCGCGTTTCCGGCGGTTCAATGCCGTGGACGACAGCATTTCTGATAAGGTGTATCAGCGGTTCGACCAAAAGGTCGAGCACGTCGGTATCAAGTTCCGCATTCGGGTTCTCCAGGATGATCTCGGCATCTTTGCGTTCTTCTTCGCAGGCGACCTTTACCGCCCTTTGCAGCCGCGTTGCCAGAGACTCGAATTTGATGAGGCGGATCTGCATCACCTTTTCCTGCGTCTCTTCGATCAGGCGACGCTGGTCCTCGATAACAGTTTCGAGCGATGCCTTCAGCGCCTCGAGTGAAGTGCCTATTGAGAAGCAATCCTGTATTGACTCGGATAATTCGCGGGTGCTTTCGTGAAAATCCGTATAACGGTCGAATTCAAGCGAATCGAATTGATCGGGCTTGAATGATTCGACGTCTATGCTATTGCCGTTCGCAGTCGAACTTCCCGGACGTGAGAACAGCCGCGGGACGTATGAACGGAGCATTGACGCTTCAAAATCGTTCTCGATCTTTGCGTGCGCGGCCTGAAGCCGCCGGGTGGTTTTTGCAAGCGCGTCCAATTGGGCATCCAGTCCGGCCATACGCTGCTCAACAGCGGAGCGGCTGACGACGAGGTCGCGGGCGACACGCACCAGATTGTCCAGGCGGTTTATCGCAACCCGCACGATCGGCCGCCGCGCGGCTGCAGGATCCGGGACCGGGGCCGAGATTTCTTCGTTTGACGGAACCGCGGGGAATACCGGGGTTACGGCCACCTCAGCCAGCGGTTGCTGAAGAACTTCGATGACCTGCGGTAAGTCGATGGCAACTGACGCCGGCACTTCGACCTCAGCCCCGGCCGGTTCACTGACCGACGACATTGCCTTGTCAAAGGCGGCATAGACCGCCGCTGTACGCGCCGCAATGACGGGCGTTGAATCGCCGGCCGTAAGTGCCCTCAGGCACACTGCGGCTTCCGTGATCAGTTCAACTATGCCGGTATCGGCGGCTGTTTCGTTCTGAGCAAGCCGGTCGAGCAGGTCCTCAATGCGATGTGCGAGGCTGGACGGCTTCTTTAATCCTATGATACCGGCCGCTCCTTTGAAGGTATGAGCATGGCGGCGTATCTCCCACAGCGCCTCGCGGTCTGACGGAGCGGCCGCAAGCCTTGCGAGATTCGATTCGATGTTTGCGAGAAGTTCGTCTGCCTCCATCGAAAAGATCTCGAGCATTTCGGCATCGGGCTCAAATTCATCCTCATCTTCTTCGACGTTTGCGGCCGGTTCTTCGGCAGCAAATTCAGCGGCGTCCGGCGGACCGATCAGCACGTCGAACGATTCCTCCACAAAAGCACCCATATCGCGGTCATCATGGCTGAACCTGAGTTTTACCACTTCGGCTTCCGCATAAGCGATCATATCGAGCATTGCTCGGGCCTCGGCGTCGCTGATCGGCCTGTCGGGGTTCGACAGTTCGGAGCAATCGCTCTCGACCGTGGCGAGCACCGATACGACCAAACCCAACTCGAGCCGCTCGGCCTCGCGGCGAAGCACTGAGATCGTGGCCGCAAGGTCGATCGAGGCCGGCCGGCCTTCCTGGCGGCTTACGAGGATGACGTTCCGGACCATACGGAGCTTTGTTTCCGCCTCGTCAATGAATGCGATTCTCTGGTTTGATTCCATTGTGGGTATAAGGTCCGATCCGGTCAGTTGACAAAGGCCGAGTCGGAGGTTGAAGTGCCGTTGCCGGGCGGCATTGATTCGATAGGCAGCTTGAATGGCGAAACTGAGCTTTGGAGAGATTCGGCCAGGCCGACCAGAGACCTGACAGATTCGGCCGCCCGACGGGAACCGGTTTCGACGATCCCGGTCACTTCCAGGATATTGTCCATCGCACCCGAGATGTCCTCGGCACTTTTTGCCTGATATTTTGATGAATCTGAGATCGACCTTAACAGGTCGGCGAGCTTCGTGGATGTGGTCTCGATCGCGACCAGTGACTGGCCGGCCTTGTCCGCAAGGGCCGAGCCAATTACAACTTCGCGTATCGTATCTTCCATCGACGCCACAACATCTTTGGTCTCGATATTGATGGTCTGGGTAAGTGACGAGATCTGCCGCGTCAGCTTGTTGGAGCGCTCGGCGAGCCTCTCGACCTCCTCGGCAACCGATGCGAACGCTGCTCCTGCCTCGCCCGCCGATGCGGCCTGGAGCGAAGCATTCAGCGCAAGAAGGCTTGTACGGTCAGAGAGTTCATCGATAAGAGCAACGATCTGGCCGATCTCTTGCGACCTTTCACCAAGGCGTTTTACGCGCTTTGAGGTTTCCTGGACCTGTTTTCGCACGCAGCGCATCGCGTTGATGTTGTCGGCGGCGGCCGCCGTGCCGGAACGCGCTTTGTTCAGCGAGTCGGACGCGACTTTTGTCGACTGTTCCGCGTTACGAGAAACTTCCTGGATCTGAACTGCCATTTTTGTCATCGCTGCGGTTGTCCGCGCGATCTGCGATGCCTGTGCGACACTTCCCCTGGCGAGTTGTTCGGTCGTTTCACTGATCGAGCTGGTCGATGCACCGACCTGTTTTGTGATCTGTTTGACCTGACGTATTAGGCGGCGGAGATTTTCCGTCATGGAGTTGAACGCATCGGCGACCGCTCCGGTCAGCTCGGCGCCTACTTCAGCGTGGACCGTCAGGTCGCCTTCGGCAATTCCCGACACGTCATCAAGAAGCTTGACAACGGAATCGTGCAGCCGCGTGCGTGCGTCTTGTGTTTCGACGGAGTTCTTTAGGCTTGCGATGAGTTCCTGCATCGCGGCCCCAAGTTCGTCCGAATCAGAGAGCGGGGTGAAATGGTCGCGGGGACGGCCTTCGGCCACCTCACGGGCAAGTTTTGCCCTTTCTTTGAGATAATCCGAAACCGTTTGCAGCGACGCGAGAAGTTCGCCTTCGCCGGCAGTATCAAGAAGTACGCCCTGAGACAAAAGATTCGCCGCTTCAACGGCCTGCTGCTGGCGGCGGGCCAGACGCGCTATGTCGAACTGGGAGGCGACGAGGGCAAATACGGCGACCACGGCAGCGGCCACGGTTGCGACAAGGGCCGTAAAGCTGCCGGTGGAAAGGTCCAGATAAACGGCGCCGACGAGGGTGGCTCCGGCGACGAGCAGAAGGCAGGCCATCACAGAGGCGGCTTTTGAAGCTAAGGTCCAGAGCGGATTTTCCATTTGCTGTCTATTTCTCCCCTGCGAGCGTTATCAGCTCCCGCGGCGCCGCGTGGTTCGCGCCTCCGCCGTTCTTGACGGGGTGCGAATTGCCGTTCGTAATCGGTGTCAGGACCTGCTTTCCGATTCCAACCGCTTCGCGAATTACGTCAAGCGGCTGCTGGAGCATGGCCCAGTTGGCTTCGCATGAACGAAGCTCGGTAGTTATTTCTTCAGAGCGAACGGTACAGTCTTCCAGCACCTTGGCGTTCTGTTCCGCGGCGGCGGCCCGTTCATTAGCTTCCGATCTCACGCGAGTCGCTATCTCAGCCAGCGGCAAAAGCGTCTCGCGTACAAAGCCCATCGATTCCTCGGCGTCGGTGGTGCGGGCGGCAAATTTGCTAACTTCGGCTGTCAGCCATTGGATAGACGCATTTGCTTCGGTCACATCGCGAACGATAGAATCTCCGATCCCTGCGATCGCCTTGTTCGCCTTTTCCGCGCGCTCGGACAACGAGGTTATCTCCTGGGTAAGTGCGGCCAGTCCGGCCGAGTTCTCATCATTTGCCTGGATCGACGAATTCAGTGCGATCAGGTTCGATCGTTTTGCAAGGTCCTGAACGGCCTTTGCCACATGCGTGATCGCCAGCGACTGCTCACCGACTCCTCGAAGCTTGTGGATCGCGGCGTCGAACTGACGGCGGATAGCAGTTTGGGCGGCAGCATTCTCTTCAGGCTGCATCGCGGGCTGGTCCAATTGGTCCAGTACTTCGTGGACCGAGGCTAGCGAGTTGATCAGGTCACGCACCGCCGTTTCAGCCGCGGTACCTGATTCGATCATTCCCGTCGAAACTTTCTTCAACAGCCGTTCACGGGCGGCGTCTTTGTCCATTGCCGTCGCCATGCGGTTCCGCGTCTCGCCCACGAGGGAGCGGAGCTCGGCCGCGCTGGCACCTACAGCACGCGTCATGCCCGCATGCCGCTCGATAAGAAAGCGGAGCGCGTCCGTTATTACCTTTGTTGTTTCAAATTCGTTCTTGATCCTGACCGGTTCACCGCGCTGCAGGCCTGACAGTTCTCCGGAGATCTGGGTAACGGCACGCTGAAGCCGGTCAAGCTCTGCCTTTGCATCGATCGAATCAGTCACCTTTGCGACCAACTTGCGGAAACTTTCACTAAGGCGGTCAGAATGGGCGAGTGGGTCAAGAGCGATCTTTGTGTTACCCGAGGTGACCTCGTCCATCAGATCGACAAAATTTGTTAACTGACGCGACGCCCGGCTGATGGTATGAAGCAGGTCATCGGTTTCCACCGCGCCCGTTGTTCTGGGCACAGACATTCCCGGGCTGCGTTCAATGCTTTTTGCCAGCAGGTTCAGCCGGTCCAGCGGGCGGAGTACATCGTTCGAGATCAGCCAGGCAAAACCCGCCGTGGTCAAGGTAGAAACAAAAACTGTTATAAGGACCGGGATCCAGGCTGCCGAACTGAGCAGGGACGATACAAGAAAGATCGCACCGCCGCAAACGCAGTTGACCACAGCAAGAAGGACGACCATCATCCATAGCTTGCCCCGGAGGGTGTATTCCCGTGCTTCAGGCGATCTTCGTTCCATGCCGGCTGGTTCGCTCAATGTCGCCCTCCATGCAGCCCTTGAAAGAGCCGTTCGTGATCAATGAATCTGACCGGATGGCCATTGTGTTCTATCTCCAACGGAAGGCCGTTCATCGCATTCTCGGAAAGCTCGCTTGCGGGAATACTGATCAATTCGCAAAGGCGATCGACCGGCAGAGCAAATCGGGCCTCGTCCGGGCGGTCTTTGAAAATCAGTACTTTTGCCTTTCCCCGATTTTCGGCGGCCGGTTCAGCGATGATCCTGGGATCGATGACTGCCACCGGTTCGCCCTTATGAGCACCTAGGCCCAAGAGCCAGCCAGGCGCGTTCGGCATCGCGGCGGCGGCAAAGGGCTGTACCACTTCAGCTACTCCCGAGGCGGTAACACAGCAAAGCTCATCGCCAAGCTCAAAGGAAACGAACTTCTCAACACAAGGGTCCGAGAATGGCCCGCCGCCTATTTCGGCGGCGAGATCGGGCGTAGGTCCGTCAGAAAAGGTCATGTTGTTTTTTCGAGGGGCGGGATCAAGCGTCGGGGTTCAGATAGGACTCGACGGCTTTCATAAGAGTTTCCGGGCCGAACGGCTTGGTTATGTAGCCGGAGCAGCCGGCCATTCTGCCGCGGACCTTATCAAAGAATCCGTCTTTTCCGGAGATCATAACGACAGGTGTGTCCTTGGTCGCGACGTCTCCGCGAATGAGTTTGCAAACCTGATATCCGTCCATGCGGGGCATGGTTATATCGAGCAGGATCAGGTCGGGCCGAAGCGTTGAAAGCTGGCTCATCGCTTCTATGCCGTCTCCGCAGCAATGAACTTCGTGGCCCGATTTTTCGAGCTTGCCGGCGATCAGTTTGCGCACGGTCGGGCTGTCATCGACCACAAGGATCGTCTTGCCCTTGACCATCGCTTCATGTACCGCGGACTGCTGTCTGATCTCCTCAAGGCGAATGAGCAGTGAATTCGCCTGACTTGAAAGGACGACATTGTCCGGGTTTTTTTGAGCGGCTTCGAGAAGGTAGGCGTGGCCCTCCTGCAAATTCCGCAGGTTGAGATGGCCGATGCCAAGGGTCGTCAATTCGACTTCGCTAAGAGGACGGACGGCCTTTTCCGCTTCCATCCGGACGACCGCCTGGGCGAGCAGGTCTTTGTCGGCATGGTGATTGGCTAGGATCAGTTCGAGATCGGCCAGAGTAAGAACGGCCAGACAGCCATTGCATGCTATGGCCTGGGCATCGTTATCCGTTTTGCAGAACGGGCAGGGCGTCGTTGTGGTTACGGGTGCCGCAATGCGTGTCTCGAATCCTGTAGATGATCCCGGAAGCGGTGCATCGAGCCCGTTTTCCGGCATTGGGATCGTTCCCGTGTATCGATTTGTGTCGAAAGGTACATTGAAGAATGTGCCGTTGAAAGGCTCCTCGGGCAATGCAGGAACCTCAGGTTCGACAGCGGTAAAGGCCTCAGGGCTGACCGAGATAACCGTGTCATACGACGAAGGTTCGTTCCTGAACTTGTCCGACTCGAACGGATTCCCCATTGGAACAGAGATGGCGTCGTCGGTGAATTGCTCGGGTTCGGCCGGCAATTCATCTACCTGGCCGGTAGATTCCGGGGCGGCGTCTAGCGTGGGCAATTCTTCGGTCGGATCGTGCTGGACGAACGCGTCCCAAAGCCCGTCGCTTTCTTCCTGGGCCTCTTCGTCAGGTTCAGGGTCCGGTGTTTCCGAGGCAAGTTCGTATGTGATCTCTTCCGGTTCCGTGGCAAAAGCCTCTTCTTCGGCCGGTTCGGCGTATTCTGACGCAAGAGCTTTATACTGAAGTTCAGCTTCCATCTGCTCTTCGCCCGCGGGAAGGCATGTTTCCACTGTCTCCTGTTCGAACGTCTCATCTACCTCGGCGACCTCGTCCAGAACAAAACCAAGATCGGAGGCCGTCATCAGCATCGTACCGTTGCGGTCAACGACGGGTTCTTGAGCAAGGCTGTCGAATGGCGGTTCAGGCGTTTCATCCGACGCGGGCCCGGCTTGATCGAATGCCGCGGCGTCGGCCGGCTCAAATTCCGCATTTTCTTCAGCTGCTTCTTCAAAGGCCGGAGTTGCGATAGGCTCAGGTGCGGTTTCGAAGGCTTGCTCCGGTTCGGAGGACTCAGGCTGCTTGGCGCTTGGCGGAGGGGCGACCGCGTCCATGATCGCGGTCAGCGACTCAAGGCCCGATCGCGCAACAGAGTTTTCGGGATTGATCTCCAATACCCGGCGGAACGCAGCGATCTTTTCATCAAAGCCGACCGCGATGTGAGATTTGAGTACCCATGCATCTTCTGCGTTTGGTTCTTCGGCGATCACGGCGTCAAGCAGCTCGTTCGCGGACTGGCTGTTGCCGCTGACGGCGGCTGTTCGCGCTTCGGCAAGGAGACCTTCCCTGATGCTGTTCCTAGCGGCCTGATAGCCCGCATTGGCGGTTTCATTTTCGGGGTCAAACTCAAGGACCTTTTCAAGATAAGAGAGTTTGCCTTCGGCCGAATCGGAAAGAGAAGCGAGCCAGAGCCAGGCCATCGCGTCTTTTTCATTGTATTCAAGGGCCTGGTTGAAAAGCTGGGCGGCGAGCTCGTTTTGATCTGCTTCAGCGGCGTCGATCCCGCGTTGGACGAGATTCTTTGCAAGCAGCGTCTTTGTCGCCGCGGACCACTCAAGGGCACGGGTGTTAAGCGGATTTATCTCCAGGACATTTGTAAGAAAGGCGAGCAGTTCTTCGGGATATTCACTTATAGACGAGAGCCACATCCAGGTGCTTTCGCTCTGAGGGTCGAGCTCGGCCGAGCGCAGAAGCGCGGTGCGCGCCGCCGCCCGATTGCCGCTTTGGGCTGCCCTGATGCCCTCACGAAGATGATTTGCGGCTTCCAATGCCCGGTTTTCAACGTCCGCGTCCTGCGCAACGTCCCCGGCAAAACCCAAATGGGTATGGTTCTGTTCGAGTTCTAGTCTCATAGATTTTGAATTGGAGCTGATCCAGCAGGTCCTGAAGGAATGTGAGAGGCTAACGCCGGTGACAAAACAGGCGCGAAGCCCCGACAATTAGCAAAACCGGTGCCACGCCGCGGCGATAACGCAAAGAGTGCGGCCAATCTCTAAGTTGCAGAAAAATAAAGGGTTCCTACAGTGCCTTAGCATGAAATGAAATTAAGCATCTTAGAGCAATCACCAAATTTGTGACAAAATTTGGTAATCAGCGATGACAAAAACTGCAATATTCTGTAATAGTTAAGCCCTGGATATGACCGAAAATCACCCGGATCTGGACGTCGTCATCATTGGGGCCGGCCCCGCTGGGCTTTCGGCCGGTATTTGGTGCAAGGATATCGGCCTGAACGCCGTTATTTTCGAAAGGGAATCTGAAGCGGGCGGGCAACTGCTGAGCATTTTTAATCCGATAACGAATTATCCCGGCCTTCGCACAGAGAACGGCCGCGAAATGCGCGACCGATTTCTTCTAACCGCGGCCGCCTATGGCGTTGATATCCGGCTTTCGACCGAGGTTGTTGAGATAGATCCAACGGGGACATCTGTAAGGCTGGCCGATGGACAACGAATTTCGTCCAAAGCGGTCATTCTTGCGAGCGGCGTCCGCAGGCGCCGCCTGGACATTCCGGGCGAAGCGGAATTTGCGGGCCGCGGCATCATCGTATCGGGTTCCAAAGACAAAGAGCTGGCCCGCAACAAGACCGTAGCCGTCATAGGCGGCGGCGACGCAGCCCTTGAGAACGCCCTGATCCTCTCCAAATACGCAAAAAAGATCTATGTCATCCATCGGCGTGATAAGTTCAGTGCCCGCCGCGAATTTACTGACGCGGCGTCGGCCGTGCCCTCGATCGAATTCGTTTTCAATTCAGCTGTGCAAAAGATCAGCGGCAGTGGATCGGTCAAGGAGATAACGGTCCATGATCGCACGTCGGGCGACCACGATCTTTCTGTGGACCTTGTTCTGATCCGCATCGGCGTCGAACCGAACAGCGGGCTTATCAAGGGCGTTGCCGGATCTGGGCCGAATGGCTATCTTCGATTGGATAGTGACCAACGGGTTATCGGGGCATTGGTGTACGGTGCGGGCGATGTAGCGAACCAGGCTGCGCCGACAATAGTGACCGCCGCCGGGGCCGGCGCTGCCGCCGCCAAAGCTGTCCTGCGTTTGAGTGTTCGGCGAAACTATGTATAATGCGGAAAACCTTTTCCAAAAAAGTGATCTAAAATTCAAAAAATTGATGTGTTCACCCGGAGATAGCCAGCGAGGGTGTGTCCGTAAATCATTGACAACATTGCACTGCATGGGTTTCGCCGGTAATGGAACGAAAAATGCGTCACTTGGCAGTCGGATGGCAAACCTAGCCGTTGGACTGCTCTGCTAATCACAATTAGGAGGATCTATGACTAAGATAAGGAATACTGGCTTCGCCGCGTTTCTGACGGCTGCCGTATTGTTCTTGTTCGTGGCCGGAAGCGCCTTTGGGCAGGCCGGCACCAGCGGAATAAGCGGCACGATCACTGACCAGGCGTCAGCCGCTGTGCCCGGCGCGACGGTCCGCATTTCCAATCCGGACACAGGATTCAGTCGGTCGGTTACGACAAACTCTGACGGGAAATATGGTTTCCCGGGCATTCCGCCTGCAACTTATCGCATCGAGGTCGAGGCGGCGAGCTTTAAGAAGCTTGTAAACTCAAATGTTAAGGCCCTTGTGGATTCGCCGATCGAGGTCAATCTTGCTCTTGAGCCCGGCGATGTGACGGCTGTTGTCGATGTTACGTCAAACACGATCGAGTCGGTCATTAACACGCAGGACGCGAGCCTGGGTAACAACTTTGTTCCCCAGCAGATCACCCAGCTGCCGACCGACCTTCGCCGCGTTGCGGACCTGCTGAGCCTTCAGCCCGGCGTTACCCGCGAAGGCTATGTTGCCGGCGGCCGAAGCGACCAGGCCAATGTCCTGCTCGACGGCGTTGATATAAACGATCAGCAGAACGGCGGGCGAACGGGCCAGTTTCAGACGTCGCAGGATACCGTCCTGCGGGCCACGGCAGAGTCGGTCGAGGAGTTTCGCATTACCACCTCGAACCCTGATGCAAGCCAGGGCCGGTCGTCGGGTGCTCAGATCTCGTTGATCACCCGGAGCGGCACGAACAATTTCCGCGGCTCACTCTTTTATTTCTACCGCCCGACCGCCTTTTCCGCGAACAACTTTTTCAATAACGCGGCCGGCGTGTACACGCCGGACGAATTCGTTGTCCAGAGCGGCTTGTTCAAGGCTGGTGAGGAAAAGGCTCCGCGCCCAAGCCTGGCCCGCGACATTTTCGGCGGATCGATCGGCGGGCCGATCATTAAGGACAAGTTCTTTTTCTTCTACACCTATGAGGGGCAGCGGCAGCAGCAAGGCGTTTCGGTCGTGCGCACCGTTCCAATGGCCCACGTCGGCCAAGGTATCCTTCGGTTCTCCGGATCGGGACCAAGCTGCACGGGCGGCCTTTGTTCAATTGGGCTTGCTGAACTGAACACCATCTATTCAGAAGTTGGGATAAACCCGATCGCGATGCAGTTCCTTGCGTCCGCAGCCCAGAAATATCCGGTAAACGACGACACGGTCGGCGATGGCGTCAATACCGGCGGCTACCGTTTCAATTCTCCGACGGACACCGAAGAAAATACGCACATCACGCGTCTGGACTATAAGCTGACCGATAGTCAGTCGCTTTATTTCCGGGCCAATTTCCAGCGTGACCATTTGACCGGCACTTCTCAGTTTCCTGACACTCCGGCCGGAACAAGCTGGGACCACCCGTGGGGAATGGTTGCCGGACATGATTGGGCCATAAGTGCCAATATGGTCAACAACTTCAGGTATGGTTTTACCCGCCAGGCGTTCAGCACTACGGGTGATTCGACCGATAACACGATCTTCTTCCGGTTTGTCTTTCAACCGTTGGCTTTCACGCGCACCTTGAGCCGAATAACGCCCACGCATAACATCACGGATGATTTTACGTGGATCCAGGGAAACCATACGTGGCGGTTTGGTGGAAACGTTCGCGTCATCAGGAACAAGCGGTTGGACTATGGCAGCGCCTATGATACTGCGATCACGAACCCGTCGTTCTATAACCTTTCCGGACGCGTTCTGGACCAAGCGGTTTCGGGCAGCGGGTATTCTTTCGCCCGGTCACAGCGGACCATTATCCAAAATACGGCGGCGGCCCTGATCGGACGATATTCGGACTACAGCGGAAGTTATACGTTCGATATCGACGGCAATCCGTTGGACCAGGGAACACCGACGGACAGAAATTTTGCGACAGAAGAATACGATCTGTATGTTCAGGATGCCTGGAAGCTCCGGCGTGACCTGACCCTAACTCTTGGGGTCCGTTACGGCTTGAGCCGTCCGGTTTATGAAAAGACCGGGTACCAGGTAGTGCCGACCGAGCCGCTTGGTGACTTCTTTGAACGGCGTAAGGCCGCGGCGGCACAGGGCATAGCTCTTAATGACCTGATCACCTTCGAACGCGGCGGACCGGCGAATAGCGGGCCAGGTTTCTATAAAATGGACTGGAAGAACTGGCAGCCGAGCATTTCAGCGGCTTGGTCGCCAAGCTTCAAATCGGGTTTTCTTGGAAACCTTTTCGGCAAGAACGGCGAGTCGGTATTCAGGGGCGGATTCCGCATTCTCTCCGACCACTTCGGAGGCCAATTGGCGGTGAGCTTTAGCGGCTTGTCGACGATCGGCTTTACTGAAGAAATAGCAGTCGCCGCAAACAGCTTCGATATCACCAACTGTGCTCCGCCTTCGCCGGGAGCTCCCCCGAACTGCGGCCCGTTGTTTACCGGATTGGGCCAGCAGATCAGAGGGTTGCCCTATGTGCCGCTTTCGCCCGCGCAGGGCTTTCAAACACCGGCGGACGAGGCCCAGCGGATCGAGTCATCGCTTGACGCCACGATCAAGACGCCAAAGCACTATACGTGGAATTTCTCATACGGCCGTAAGCTGCCAGGCGGTTTGTATCTCGAAGCATCGTATATCGGCAGGAAAGCAAGGAATCTGCTTGCCGCCCGCGATGTGATGGCTCTTAATAATATCGTCGATCAGCAATCCAAGATGGATTGGTATACTGCGGCGGGAATGTTGCACGATTTACGGGCGGCTAACACGAATATCAACGATGTCAGTCCGATTCCGTATTTCGAGAATCTTTTTCCGGGCCTTGGCGCTAGTTTCTGGGGATTTCCTGGTTGGTCGTCAACACAGTCCGTTTACCAAATTGTCGCTCGTGAAGATTTCACCGGGCCACTTGGAATCTGCGGTGTCGACCCCTGCGAATTTTTTGACATTTTAGATTGGACATTTGTTCAGTCACTTATAGATGATCTTGGAACCGAGCCAAACATGTTCTTCCACCCGCAGTACGCCGCATTCTCGGCGTTCAGCTCCGCCGCCAAGTCGGATTATCACGGTGCGACCTTTTCGGTTCGCCAGCGTTTGGGTGACACATTGACCTATGACATCAATTACACGTGGGCCAAGTCGTTTGACAGCGCATCCGGCCTGCAGACCGGAGGCTCATACGGTTCACAGTTCATTCTGAATCCACTGCGGCCGCAGGATAACTATTCGGTTTCCGATTTTGATATTCGCCACAGCGTTAACGCGAATTTCATCTTCCAACTTCCGTTCGGACAAGGAAAGCATTGGTTCAGTGATATGAACGGCTTTACCGATGCGTTGATCGGCGGTTGGCAGTTGTCGGGTATCGCCCGATGGAACACCGGACTGCCCGCGATATCCCCGTTTGACGCTGCTCAGTGGGCGACGAACTGGAACGCACAGTCGAGCGGTGTTCGCGTGCGAAATGTTCCAATACAAGTGAACCGCAACACGCAGAATGCTTTTGGCGATCCGCAAGCGGCCTATAACGCCTGGCGAAACGCTCGGCCGGGTGAAACGGGCGATCGTAACGCTATGCGGCTGCCTGGCTATTCAACGCTTGACCTCGGATTGTCGAAGTCATTCACTATGCCCTGGAGCGAAGGCCACAAGCTGCAGTTCCGCTGGGAAGTGATCAATGTCTTCAACTATCAGTATTTCGACGGACAGAACGGAAACCTGACCCGCTCTACGTGGGGACTCCAGCAGGATTCCGATATTGGTGAGGCAACCAGTGATTTCGGCAAGATCTTTACCGACATCCAGGGCGTACCGCGTCGAATGCAGTTTGGCCTTCGATATTCTTTCTAAGGCCGGATGTTTCAGTGATATGGCCGTGCTTTCGGGCACGGCCTTTTTTCGTTGAAAATGTTTACCGGGCCGCGAAGGCGTCGTTGCCGGTTATTTCGGCAAGGTGGCGGGTGTCGTTGAGGGCACTGACGCGGATGTTGTTTCGGCCGCGAATCTCAAAGCGGCTGACGCCGCAGTTTGAGGTAACGAGCCATGGGGTCCTCTTTGTCGAACGATGAATCGCCCCCATCAAATGCAGCGTCATAAAGCAGATCGCGCCGGTGTGTGAAAAAATGGCGATCCGCTGGCCCTGATGGCTGCGGAGTATTTCCCACAGCTCGCCGGTCGCACGGCGGAGCAGGTGGCGATAGCTTTCGCCGCCTGTGATCACGTGATGAATGTCGCGGTTCACCAGAGCAAAGTAATCCTTTGGATATTGCGCCTTTGATTCGTCAAAGGTCAGCCCCTCAAGCACGCCAACATGTCGTTCGCGAAAGGCCTTTGTCGTAAGGATCGGGATATTCAGCAGTTTCGAAAGCGGTTCGGCCGTTTGTACGGCGCGGTCGAGGTCGCTTGAGAATATCGCGTTGATGCCCTCTTTCGCCATTGCATCGGCCGTGGCATTTGCCTGGCATCGGCCGCGTTCCGAAAGCGGCGTCGGGCCGTGGCCGCCAAAACGGCCTTCGGCGTTTCCGGCGGATTGGCCGTGTCGGATCAGGAAGAGTTTAGTTATGGGCATTATGTGAATTGCGTGACGCGAATCGCCGGCGACAC
>JADLDC010000147.1 GCA_020846885.1 Acidobacteriota bacterium
AAGTATTTGACCGCAGAACACCAAGCTGCGGCCCGAGATTTTCATGCTCGCGGCCCCACGTGACGGTGGCACCAATGCTGTTTCGGGCATCATTCAGGTAGCGGTTGTACTGTATTCGATGTGTCGGCGCGATACCGGCGTTTGATAGATCAGTCAGGTACAGCGTATACGCGGCCCGATTGTTGCCCCAGTATTTTTCTGCGATTCCGTAAACGGATGCCGCCTTCACGGTGTTATAGGCCGTATATTTGGCCCCAACATGAGCGACGAAGCCGTGTTTAAGAACTCGTTCTGCCTCAGCCATTACCGAGAACTTACCGGCGAAGCGGTGCGTTGGGCTGAATACGCCCTCGGCCGTAACGGCCCATTTCTTTCCAAATGGCCGATAGATCCCGGCCGCGACCTCTTGATCGCGGATCGAATTTCGTTCGCTTGCGCGAAATGTTGTCCAGACGATCTGACGGTCCTTGAACCTCCGTTCAAAGTACAACGACGCCGTCCACCACGTTCCCAGGCCGCGTGTCAGCGATTCTTGCGAGTACTGCAGCTGAACCTCGTATTTCGGCGGATCCTCACTCGCCGGCGCGGCCGCGTTTTCATCGGCGGCCGGACTGGCTGGCGTTTCCGATTGGCCGAAAACAGCTGCCGCTTGACCCAATAACAATAGAAAGAGGAGCAAAACTATTCTCTTCATTGCAATTACTTCATCAGGCGATTCATTCGTGCCATCAGTTCAGGCAGCTTAAATGGTTTGGTCACGTAATCGTCGGCACCGCCTTCAAATGCCTGGACGACGCTTGCTTCGCTGGATTTGGATGTGAGCATGATAACTGGCACTTTTTTCCATGATCTTGTCGAACGCAGCCGTGACAGCACCTCAAAACCATCCGCAAATGGCATCATGATATCGAGCAGAACAAGCTTAGGGGGGCGGCTGACGGCCATGGTCTCTATGGCATCACGGCCGTTTTTGATGATCTCGACCTCAAAGCCGCGCTGCATCAGCCAGTGGCTAAGCACGCGGGCGATGAGTACATCATCATCAATGATCCAGACAGCGTTCTCCTGCTTAACGGCAAGAGTCTTATTCGACATACTTGATCTCGTGGTTTGTCTATTTTGACAGGAGAAGGTTGAATTATGCTTGGTGAGGGTGAATGGCAGTTGTTCGCGCTAGAACAGCCGTAAAGAGTATAGCACATATGCAAACAATTGCAAACAATGTTGTTTTCCAATTTTGCCTTGCAAGTTGGGCTGAGACGCTTCTATTTTGTGATCTTCGTACTTTTGTTTTGTAAATTTCGTCGTTGGGTCGTCGATTGCCACGAAACTCACGGAATAAAAGCAAAACCTGAGCCGTTTTAGGCGCATTGTGTCCGGCTCGTTTCAGTTTGTACTTTTGCAGAACAACAGGTTCTGCCGCGAAAGATGATAACGGTTTTAACAAGATCTATTGCCGAGGCAGCCGAGTTTATTCGATCGGGCGGAATAGTCGCATTCCCGACCGAAACGGTTTACGGCCTGGGTGCCGACGTGTTCAATGCCGACGCGGTCGCAAAGATCTTCGAAGCGAAAAAAAGGCCGGCGGACAACCCTTTGATCGCGCACGTCAGCGAGCGTGGCCAGATCGACATGCTCGCTCGGGATGTTTCCGTCGATGCAAACCGCCTTATTGAAGCGTTCTTCCCGGGCCCGCTGACGCTTGTTGTCCCGAAAACCAGCCGCGTACCCATGATCGCGACGGCCGGTCTCGAAACCATCGGTGTTCGAATGCCGTCAGCAAAACTGGCCAGAGAGTTTCTTAAAGCATGCGGTACGCCCGTCGCGGCACCGTCGGCAAATCTGTCAGGCCGCCCAAGCCCAACAACCTGGCAGGCTGTCTTAGAAGATCTTGACGGCCGCATTGACTGCATTCTTCAGGGCGAAGCGACCGACCATGGCCTCGAATCGACCGTGGTTGACTGCACCGTCACGCCCCCGGCGATCTTGCGATTGGGTTCACTTTCGATCGAGGCGCTCCGTTCCGTGGTGCCAGAGATTGGCATTCATAGGCAAGACGCCGCAATTGCCCCGCGAAGCCCCGGCCTTCGCTACAAACACTACGCCCCGAATGCGCGTGTAGTGCTCGTTGATTCTCCTTCAGAGATAGGGGCCGATACTGGCTCCGCATACATCGGGCTCACGGAACCAGTGGGGGAATTTGCCGAAACGATGGTCTGCGGCTCGGTTGAAGATTATGCCCACACCGTTTTTGCCTTTTTCCGCAAATGCGATAAGGCTGGTATCGATACGATCTATTGTCAGATGGTCAGCGAATCGGGGATCGGTGCGGCCCTGATGGACCGGCTGCGCCGGGCGGCTTCGCATTGACGCTTATCGTGCTTTTACAAAGACAATAGCCATTTCACCGTTATCCCGAATGATCTCGGAATCGAACAGCGGGCTTGCGGTAAGCTGGCTTTCGTATTCGACCGGGACGATCACGAGTGCCGAGTCTCGACCGGTTTTCCTGATCTCGTTCAGTACCTCAGCCGTTCCGGGCAGCCGCTTTTGCTTGCCCGTATCATCACGCATTAGTCGTCCAGCAGCATAAAATTCGGCATTGTGCGAGACCGTGTGCATCGTTAGGACCTTCAGATCGCCATAGCCGCGACTATCGGCCTCCGCGATCAGGCCCTTGACCGAGTCCATCTCCGCAAATTTCGGCAAGGCGAAAATAATAACGCACGTCAGAACGACAAACGTCGTCATCGCCAAAGCTTTTAGTGCCGAGGCCCGCCGCCCGCCGCCGCGAATAAACCGCATAACGTACACCGCCGTTATAACGATCGCCGGAGGAACAGCCGGGAGAATATATCCCGGAAGTTTCGATCCGGAAAACGAGAAAAATAACAGCGGGACCACGAGCCACACCGCTGAAAAGCGGAGCAGGGCGGCGCGCGGCATGCCGGGTGTTCCGTCGCGATGAAAAACTTGCTTGCCGAACTTCCAAACCGCCGTCACAAAGAACGGCAGCCAGGGAATGGTCATCAACGGCAAGACCCAGAAGAAAAAATAGAACGGCTGCGGGTGCAGATATTTGTTCGAGGTGTATCGCTGAAAATGATGCTGGATGAAAAACTCGTCAATAAATTTCCATCCGTTCTGCATGTACATTGGCACGTACCACGCGGCGGCGACCGCCAACGCGACGAGGGTGCCCCAGACAATGCTGACAATAAAGCTCCGGCCGGGCACTCGCCAGGAGACAAGAAAATACGCCCCCACAATTGCGAACGGAAACACTATTCCGACCAGGCCTTTGGCGAGCAGTGCGACTCCAATAAAGAAGTAAAAGCCGAATAGCGATAGGAAATGTCCCGATGGCTTTCGGCCCAGGCCAAGGCCAAGGTGAATCTCGTCCAGATCGAAAAGTAAGAAGCACACCATTGCCGCGGTCATCGGAAACGTGAGGATGATATCAAAGCTTGCCCCACGCGAAAATACGGCCAACCCGAGCGAGGTTGCCGCGATAAGGGCCAGCCAATTGGCAAATTCAGCGACCGGCCTTCCTTCTTCCTCGGAGACCCGTTCTATCTTTCGCCCTAATAGCCAGAGGGCCAAGATCGTCGCCAAACCAAATAACGCAGACCCAAACCTTGCCGAAAATTCGGAAACCCCGAAAACGTTATACGAACTGATCTGAAGCCAATAAAGCAAGGCTGGTTTCTCAAACCAGTCAAACCCGCCAAGCGTCGGCGTTATCCAATCTCCACGCAGAAACATTTCGCGCGCGACCTGTGCGTAACGCGGTTCGTCCGGCCCAACGAGCGGAACGTTCAGGCCGAAAAAATAGACAAATACGGTGACCGCCGCTGCCGCGATCCAAAACGATCTTGAGTTTGATGGCCGTATCTTTGTCATTTACCGAAACTTAGCCGAAA
>JADLDC010000148.1 GCA_020846885.1 Acidobacteriota bacterium
ACCGTACGGTCGGTCGGGTACATCTATACGGTGGAATGAATCTTTTCGTCAAAATTTTTCTTTGGTTTCTAGCGGCCATCGTCTTGTTGGTCTGCGTTATTGTGTTCTTGAACTGGACGGTGCAGACGGAACCGGTCGTCAGCCGCTGGCGCCTCTCGATGCAGTATCAGACCAACGTATACACCGAAACGGCCGGGCAACTGTATGCCTTAGGCGGCGAAAAGGAGGTTGGGGAATTTCTGGGGCGGCTTCGCGATTCTGACCGTATCAGCGAAGTGGACCTTATCGGGGTAAATGGCCGTTCCTGGCTGTCCGAAGGCGTCAGCGCGAACAGCTATCCCGACCTGATGGCCGCTGCGTTAGCCAGCAATACGGTCGAAATACAGTCGCTCAACGAATCAGCCCTTTCGGCGCGGCAAATTACACTGGCCGATGGGAATAAGTACGTTTTTATCCTGCGGTGGGAACGCCCGCGGATGACGCCGTTCTTCGGCGACCCGCCGATGAAATATTTCCGCTATGCAGGCCTGCTCGTGGCGGCATTGCTGCTTTGCTGGGCACTGGCGCGGTATCTTGCTTCGCCGATCGGAAAGCTGCGTAAGGCTACGCAGAAATTAGCAGGCGGCGATCTTTCAGCCCGCGTGGCCGATCAGGTCGGAAACCGCCATGATGAGCTTGCCGCCTTGGCAAAGGACTTTGATGTCATGGCGGAGCGCATCGAATCTCTGATCACTTCGCAGCAGCGTCTGTCTCGCGATGTTTCACATGAGTTGAGGTCGCCGCTGGCCCGAATGAACGTCGCGCTTGAGATAGCAAAACAGAAGATGAACGGCGATTCGCTTCCGCTATTTGCCCGGCTCGAGACCGAATCACAGCGGCTGAACGATATGATCTCGCGCCTGTTGACGCTGTCAAAGCTCGAAACAGGGCTGCAGGATTTTGAACAGCACGAGCTGAATCTGCGTTCGCTTGTCGAACAGGTGGTCTCAGATGCTGACTTTGAGGCAAGCGCAAAAGGGAAGTCCGTCAAAATAATAAACTCAACTGACTGCCGCGTCGTCGGCAGTGAAAATCTGATCAGGAGCGCCGTCGATAATGTGCTTCGCAATGCGGTTCGCTACACCCGCGAAGGAACGGCGGTCGAGGTTTCGCTGACGAACGGTGACGGCCATGCGGCCTTACGAATTGTCGATCACGGAAACGGCGTGCCGGATGCTGAGTTGAGCAATCTTTTCCGTCCATTCTATCGGGTCGGCGAGGCCCGCGACCGTGGATCGGGCGGCACCGGCCTGGGCCTTGCGATCGCCGAGCAGGCCGTCAAACTGCACAATGGCACCATCGCCGCAAAGAACACCGACGACGGGCTGGAAGTCGAAATTCGCTTGAATTGTGTCGCTTCGTAACGTCGAAGCCCGCCGTGTTTTTCCTTCTTTTCGAGATCTTCGTGTCTTGATTCGTGCTTTTCGTGGTAATGGGAGAAAATCCCTACCACGAAATTCACGGATCAAGACACGAAAACGCACGAAACGGTACAAGGATCAGCCGGTTTAGATCCTATCTCTCCGTGCGGCGGCGAATGACCGGATCGACAGGATGATGAACACCAGGCAAATGGCCGCCGTCGCGGTTTGTGAAAGAACCGCCGGGGACATCGACAGCTCACCTAGTTTTGAGATGAGCCTCCCGGCGGTCGCGATGAAACCGAGAAGGGCGATCACGACCGCGACATGCATCAGATGCTTTCGCCAACCGTCCTTGATCCCGGCGACGACGCCCAGCAGGGCAAGCGGTATTCCGATAAATGCCGGTATGAGCGCCGTCACACTGCCATGGCCGGTCGATGTCCCATGAATGTAACCGGCCAGGCCAACCAGGACCAGCAAGGCCCCAAAAATTATTGATAAAAGTGACATGATCTATTTGTTCTTAACTATCGGCAGCACGATCGCCGATGCATTTCGTCCGCCGAAATAAACCCTCTCTGCCGCCTTTTGGAAATCCGCCGTCGTACCTTGCTGATAATTTTCAAGGAACTTCTGCGGGTTCCGCGCGACAAGCGGGAACCATGAGCTTTGGATCTGGACCATTATTCGATGGCCCTTTTTGAAAGTGTGGGCGACGCCGGGCATCGTAAAGGCCAGCTTAGTTACCGTATTCGGCTTTAGCGGCTCACCTTTTTCAAAGCCGTTTCTGAACCGCGCCGGCATCGGTTCGCCGCGAAGGAGCATTTGATATCCGCCGGGCTGGAACACCGCGCTTGCGTAGCTTTCCGGCGGCTTGATGCGCTCGGGCTGGCCGTTCGGCAAATTTCTGCCGGTCGTTGGGAACTGGTAGTCGTCCGGGAAAACATCGATAAGCTTGACGACAAAGTCCGAGTCGGTGCCGGAAGACGAAATAAAGAGGCTCGGTTTGATCTCGCCGGCAACGGTCACGTCTTCGGCAAGCGGTTCGGTTTGATATACCAGAACATCCGGCCGGTTTGAGACGAAACGCTGGTCTTCGGTCATAAACTCGCGCGGATAGTTCGCCGTCACCTTTTGCGTGTACGGTA
>JADLDC010000149.1 GCA_020846885.1 Acidobacteriota bacterium
ACGCTTATCCGGTCGCGATCTATTCGGGCGACCCGAACTTTGTGCGAAAAGAGTGGGCGTCGCCGCGGCAGTTCAATCATTGCATAATCGCCGTAAAGGTCTCTGATTCAACATCCGCGCCCACCGTGATGACGCATGCGAAACTCGGCCGCCTGCTCATCTTTGACGCGACCGACCCATACACGCCCGTCGGCGACCTACCTGATTACCTGCAAGGGAGCTACGCGTTGTTGATAGCCGGTGATAACGGCGGGCTGGCCCCGATGCCGGTGACGCCGCCTGAATCAGATCTACTTGAAAGAAACATTAGCGTCACCCTGACCGATTCTGGTGCCGTCACGGGCAAGATCAGCGAAAAGGCCATCGGGCAGACATCCGCGTATTTTCGCAGAGAGCACAGGTCGCTGTCCGCAAGCGATTTTCGCAAGGTGATCGAAGGTTGGCTGACAAGCGGCTCCGCCGGAGCACAACTGGTTGGCCTTTCGGCGAATGATAAACAGGCCCAAGCGGGTTTTGATCTCGATGTAGAGTTTGCGGCCCCCAAATACGGCCAGGTGATGCAGAATCGCCTTCTGGTCTTCAAACCAGTTATTGTCGGCCGCCGCAACGCCATTTTTCTTACTGAACCGAAGCGCACAAATCCGATCGAAATGGACTCGGCCGCAATGCGTGAGACCGTCACGTTTCAACTGCCCGCCGGTTTTGTGGTCGATGAGGTTCCCGACCCGGTGAACCTGGAAACTCCGTTTGGAAAATACACGACCAAATATGACGCAAAGGACGGCAAGCTTGTCTTTACCCGATCGATCACAATGAACCGCGGCACGGTCGGCGCGGACAAATACGCGGGCGTAAAGGACTTTTTTGCAAAAATGCTCGATGCAGAACAATCCCCTGTGGTGCTTGTTCGCAAATAGGACGCGCCGCGAAAACGGCCTCCAGCGAGTCAGCCGAGCCCAATGGAAAATCGGCTGAAATATACAAGTCATCGCAGCCGAAGCAGGCTTTCGACTGAAATATCCTCGTCGATCGCCCGCCAGCGTATCCCGAGCCCGCCGCCGATCAGGTCCCAATTCTTTCGCTCCGACGTCGATGCGCCCTCAAGCCGCGGAAACCAGCTTAGCGGCACCGAAATGATCCGCCCGTCCGCCAAACCCACGTTCAACGCATCCTCCGCAAACGCCACTTCCACCGCCAACGGCTGAACTTCTACTGCTGATATGCTCATATAATGTCAATCATTGTACAGGATTTCTTATCGAATTAGCGAAACATTAAGGTTCAGTTAATGCCTGCTCGACGACTCATGTCAGAACCGGGAGCGATAGCGACTGGGTTCTTTTCGCCTGAAACTAAAAACACGCTCGTTGCCGTTCACAGTTCCGGCACCACATCTAAACCTTGATTAAGCACAAAAACATCCGACCGCGTGTCCTCAGATCTTTGATCAAGTTGGAGACGAATGGGTGTAAACTATCGCCATGAGGTATTCGGTCTTCTCTTGGGTAGTTGTTCTAATGGCTTTGTGCTCGTTGTCATCAGCACAGACTACACCGACGGTCGAGTGTCCGGTCGTTAACATCGAGGTGCCGAAAGGTTTGCTTCCGCGTGAGGGCAAAGCCGTGTTCAAAGTGGTGATCGATCCTCTAGATCCCGAATGGCGACTTAAGTATCGCTGGCATCTCTCCTATGGAAAGATCATTTCCGGGCAGGATACACCTTCGATCACTGTCGCGAAGCCGCCAAGCGGTACGTTGACGGTAATTGTTGACATAGGTGGTTTTCCTAAGGATTCGATCTGTCTTAGGACAGCGAGTCAAACCGTTAGTTGGGACGCCGCACCCGAACCCGAAAAAGTTGCGACCATCAGGGGCGCGTTGATCGAAGGCGGCCCGCCTTTTACGATGGAAGGTGTAAGAGGACAATTGATACAAAACCCAACGAATCAGCTTTTTGTTTTTCTTGGTTTCAAACCAGGCACATCGCTGAAGTCACTTGCGAAACGCGAAGCTCAGATCAATGATCGACTTTCTAACGGAATCGAAAAATCGAGAATAACTATTGTTCGTGCTGAAGCCGAGCAAGACGTGACGGAATTCTGGCGGGTTCCGCCGGGTGCGGATATTCCCAAGTGCGACGTGTGCGACACAGTTAAATGCCCAAATATTTCAGTTACCGCCCCGGCAGGGATTGTTCAACCAAAAGAAAAGTTTGTATTCACCGGCAATCTCGAAGGAAATGTGCCGCCTAAGGCTTTCTTTAATTGGGATGTGACTGGCGGAAGGATCGTTGTTGGCCAGGGAACAATGAAAATATTTGTTGATGCTGACTGGAACGCTGGCGGCGCGACGATTACGGCTACGTTAACTGTTCAGGGCCTCCCAGATGGCTGCCCGAAATCCGCCTCCGAAACCGGCAGTGTAATTATCGATCCATCGCCGGTTTTGATCGACGAGTTTGGCAGGCTGACGAATGCCCGCTTCAAAACACGACTTAGCAAATTTTTCGCGGAACTGCAGAACAACCCGAACAATCAGGGTTATATCATCAACTACGGTACCGAAAAAGAAATGAAGTCGCGGGAACGGTTGATAGTCGAAAGCGTTACCTTCCGCGGCTTCGATCGATCACGGATCACGATCGTCAGAGCCGGCGAACACGAAAGCGGCAAGATATACACCAAACTCTACCGTATTCCGCCCGGTGCGGATAATCCTTCACCGTGAGCCAAAGGCGGCAAGAAGTATGCGATCGTACCGTTGACATCATTTTCAGTTTTTACTTTTTTAGGCCTAACTACCGTCCAAATCTCATCAGTTTGGCAGAGTCCGTAAAGTGGGCCGGTTCTCATGCCTTTGCGGCCTTTGCGTCTTCGACTTTGCGGCCTTTGTGGTGGGAAAAAGGGCTTTACCACAGAGAACACAGAGTTCACAGAGAAACGAAGATCTAAAAATTCGAACTTACAGGGAGCACCGGCCGACGGCCCTTGACATTCGTTAGAATTAGAATTATTCTAATACCAAGTCGGGGCCATTTAGTTTAGCCGCGGCGTTTTGATGGAAGATAAGGACACTAAAGAATTAGGTTTGACGAAGCAGCGTGAAGTTGTGCTGCGGGTCATTCGCGATGCGCATGGGCATTTGACGGCAAATGAGGTGTTTGGCGCGGCCAAGGACCTGCTGCCGACTATCAGTTTTGCGACCGTTTATAACTCGCTGCGGTATCTGAAAGACGCCGGGCATATTGCAGAGATCAGTTTTGGGAACGGGGCGAGCCGATACGATCGAATGACGCACAGGCACGATCATGCGATCTGCACCGAGTGCGGCAAGCTGGTCGATATCGAGATGAAAGTTCCGGCTTCGATCCTGAAAGAGGCGGCGGAGCGGTCTAAATTCAAACCGGAATCATTGGAATTTACGCTCAGGGGCAAATGCCCGGAGTGTGTCAGAAAAGATTGAAACGCAGAGACGCGGAGTCGCAGAGAGATCTTTACTCCAGACCTCAGCGTCTCGGCGTCTCTGCGTTGAGAATAACAAAGGAGATAAATAAAGAACATGGCAACTGCAACAGGAACAGCGACCGAGAATACGGTCACATTGGCAAAGGTCGGACAGCCGGCACCGGATTTCAACATGCCTTCGACGAAGGACATCGATACGCTGAAAGAGAATGTAAAGCTGGCGGATTATAAGGGCAAATGGCTCATTCTGCTGTTTTACCCGCTCGATTTCACGTTTGTTTGCCCGACCGAACTTATTCATTTTTCGGACAGGCTTGAAGAATTTCAGGGCGTCGGCGCCGAGGTTGTCGGTGTTTCGACCGACTCGGTCCACTCGCACCGCGCATGGCTGAAAACGCCTCAGGACCAGAACGGCATCGCGGGCGTAAAGTATCCGATCGCTTCGGACACGGGCGGCAAACTGGCCAAGGCATACAACATCCTGGTCGAAGATGCGAACATCGCCCTTCGCGGCCTGTTCATCATCAACCCCGAGGGCGTGCTTCAGTATTCGGTCATCCACGATCTGAATATCGGCCGCTCGGTCGATGAAACGCTTCGCGTTCTGCAAGGCCTGCAAACCGGCGGCCTCTGCGCAGCCGACTGGACACCGGGACAGGAAAATTTGAAGGTTTGAGAAGTAATTTAGCCGCGGATCAACGCGGATGAATTCGGATCTGATATTGATCATTTTTCTGATCCGCTTTTATCCGCGATATCCGCGGCTAAGAATTGATCTTGAGGTAAAACAACAATGCCAATGAGAATTGGAGACGCGCGGCCTTCGTTCGAGGGCGCGACCGAGTGGCTGAACGAGCTGCAGGAAACCGCGGACGATTACGTTAACGGCCAGCCGACGCTGGTCTATTTTTGGGCGACGAGCTGCGGCATCTGCAAAGAAAATATGCCAAAGCTTCAGGAGCTAAAGGCAAAATATAAAGAACGCGGGCTAAAAACCGTAGCCATACACATGCCGCGATATGAGGCCGACACCAACGTCGAAAACGTGCGCGAAGCGATAGCCGCGCACTGCATTGACGACGTATGTGCCATCGATAACGAGCATAAGCTGAAAGACGCTTTTCTAAACGAGCAAGGCTGGGTGCCAGTCTATTACCTGTTTGATGCCGACCACAAACTGAAAAGCCGCGCCGCCGGTGAATTCGGTATCGGCGTAATTACCGGAGCAATAGAAAAGATGTTCCCGGAACAGGCTGCGGAAGCACAAGCGTAAGACCTTTAGGAATTTTTTGCCGCTGATTTCCGCGGATAATACGGATTTTTAAGAATTATTCCGATCCGCACTATCCGTTGGATCTGCGGCAAATACTTTTCAAATCTTTAAGATGTTTTTGCCGCTGATTTGCGCGGATAGCACGGATTTCTAAGAATTATTCTGATCCGCTTTATCTGTTAAATCCGCGGCAAAAATATTCTCAGATCAGCGGCCTGCTGGTGAAGATATAATAGAGAATAATTCCGCTGGCAATGATCGAACCGATCAGCAAAAGCACCAGCAAACCGATGAGACCGAAAATAAAAAAATAGTCACTCGTTGTGCCTGCATTTTTGCCCGTCGCACGTTCTCTTATCAGGTCCATATTCCGCTTGTTCGACTTCCAAAAGAAATCAAACGCGTCGCCGATGAACGGGATCGTCCCGACCAGATAATCCAGCCCGATATTCAACGCCATCCGCAGCAGCGTTATCTTCGGCACGCCATATCGAACTCCGGCGAGCAGAATATAAAATGAGGCAAACGAGGTGATCGTATCGCCGACATTCGGTATCAGCCCGATGATCGCGTCCAGCCCAAACCGCCAACCAGTTCCCGGAACGCGAAACAGCCCGTCAAGATACCGCGAAAGATTCTCGAGCCCTTCCTCGATCTCGACACTCCGACGCTCCTCTTTTGTCATCCCGCCAAATGCCCGGCGGGGTTCGATATTCTGCATGACTAATTTTTACCACAGAGAACACAGAGGTCACGGAGATTTCATACCATTTCTCCATTCCAGTTTCAGTTGCCCTTGTTTAACCGCCGGAAGGACAAGTTCCGTATCGCCGTCAAATTCAACCATGAAAACTCCGGGAGCCAATACTTCTACGATCGTCCCCGTTGTTCCTTTCTCAAACCGTCCATCAGCAATGTTGCATGTGAGAGTTACAACATCTAATAGTTCAAAATGAACGGACATGATTCTCTTCTCCGTGGTCTCTGTGTCCTCTGTGGTCAACCTATCTGCCCACTATCCGTACGCTGATGATCTTATCTCCGCGTACGATCTTATCTACGACTTTCATCCCGGTTCCGTTCACTTTGCCGAAAACGGTGTAGCCGCCGTCGAGGTGCGGTTGGGGCGAGTGGGTGACGAACCATTGCGAGCCGCCGGTGTCTTTGCCGCTCAATGCCATCCCGACCGCGCCGCGTTCGTAGGGCACCATGTTCACCTCACAGCGGATCGACCAACCCGGCCCACCGTTGCCGTCACCACGAGGGTCGCCGTCCTGCATTACAAAATTGGGAACAACGCGGTGCACGGAAAGACCATTGAAATATCCGGCTTTAGCCAATTTTACAAAATTATCGACGGTCAGCGGGGCTTCCTCGGGAAGCAGGTCGATGGTGAAAATACCTTTTTGAGTAGTGAACACGGCCTTTACCGTTCCGTTTCGCCGCGAAAGCGCCCGGCGGTAATCGCCGTCACTATTCAGCATCTGCCCAAGTTTTGTACCGGAAGATGCTGAGTAAGGCCGAACCTGGCCGCGATGTTCTTTTCGTGCGTTCGCAACGCCGGCCGCGGCTTCCGGCACGTCTTTCAGCTCTTTATGTCCAAGTTTTTCAAACGCGCTTTTCCGTACCAGATAATCCGGAGCGTTCAGAGCGATCAGCAACGTGCTGACCGAGCCCTTTCGATCCAGGCCGAACATCGCCGCCAGAATGCCGAGCTGGGCGTCGTTCTCCATCTTGTCGGTCAACAGCGATCTGGTGAACGCTGACCTTAATGCCTCAAAATTCTGTCTATTGGCCGGCCGATCGCCGATAAGATCGGCGGCAGTCGCGCGAATGAAAACGTCCTTATCCAAAAGGTATCGGCGCAGTGTTTCGTCAATTCCATCGGGCTTAAAGGCGGCGACCGTTCTCAGTACCTCGGGGACGGTCTCGGCTGTCGGCGACACCTGCCCCGCGTCATACCGCTGAAGGCCGCGGGTAAGCTGATCGATCGCATTCCTCTTTAGCTCGGCCTCTTCTTCGCTGCCGCCGAGGTTCGCCATTTCGCGAATTCCCTGAAGGGCCGCACTTGCCGCGCCGGGCGTATTCTTGAACGCCGCTTTTTTGGCCGTCAGATATTCGGTATATTTTTTTGGCGAGATGCGGGCAAATGCGATCTCGGTTTCAGGTGAGCTGTACCTGTCGGCTTCGCCAAGAGCGGTTAGAAAGCGGATAGTTCGCGAATCGTTTGTCTTCGGAACAAGCCTGCCAAGTGCCGCGGCTATCTCAAGAAGTTCGTTTTTTTCCGGCGGGTTAGAAATTGGTACGGCTTTACCGCCGGCCCGGCCTCCGCGGCCAGCGGTCGTATATTTTGAGAACAATTTTTCTCCGTGGTCCAGCAGGCGTTCGACCGCATACGGGTCGCGCAGGGCGGCAAGCGAACGGATGGCAGACGCGCGAACGCGGCTGTCATCGTCCTCGACCGCCGCAACGATCAGGATATTCACCGCGTCCTTATCCTCGGCTGCGCCCAACGCCCGGGCCGCGTTCGCGCGGGCGATCGGGTTATCATCGTTCATCAACATTGCCCGCAGAGCGGGATTTGAATTCTTGGCCCGCAGTCGTGTCAGCGTGTTGCCGGCGTCGGCCCGAATGTCGGGGTTCAGGTTGGTCAAAAAGAGCGAGGTCACCGTGTCGGAACCTTCGGCACGGGCCCGGAGCGCGGCCGTCAGGCCAAGACGCACTATCTTGATCGATTGATCCTTCCCTTTTGCCGCTTCCGCCTCAAGAGCGTCAAGCACCGCATCGCCCAATGCTATTACCTTCTGATCGCGGGGCGTATTGGGCGGGCCCGCATTTGCCGCCGCGATCTTTCCGGCCGCTTCGATCAGCCTCGCGCGGACGGCATCCGGCGTCGCCGCGTCCTTTAACGCGGCCAGAACGGCATCTGCGGCCTTGACCGATTCAACCTCGCCTAGTGCAAATGCCGCCATAACGCTCACCTCTTCATCGCCGTCAGCCAACAGCGCCGCAAGTTGATCGACCGCCCGTTCATCGCCGATCCGCCCGGCAGCAAGCGCCGCGCGCCTTCGCACCGCCGGTGTCTTGTCACGTAAAAGCGCCTCAAGCTCGCCATCAAACCGCCGGGCGTCCTCGGCCTTAATTATCCGAAGCTCAACATTCCGCCCAACCTGCGCAAAGCCGGTCAAGCCCGCCGAAAGTAGAAAGACAATCAATAGTATTCTGTTCATGTTGTGTACGTACGCATTTTACGCAAATACTCTACATTCTACACTCGCTCACTCAAAATACGTCCGGCTCTTGTGAAATTGACACCATCAGAATGATTGGCGGCTATGGAGCCGACCGGCTGCGGCGGATCCGACGCGGTATTGGAAACTAGAAGCGCTTTTTGAACATCACTGTCGGATTTAGCTGTTTTAGGAGATATCAACCTTCTCATCCAGGTTGAGGGCCAGCATCTTCGAAAACGACCGAAACGAACTCCGACGACAAGGACAAAATTCACAAACCAAAACGCCCGTTTTATCGGATGCGAACGGACCTCTATCGGGCCCCGGAAACGGCTGGCTTTGAGCCGCCGTCCGCTTGACCCTTAAATAGGCGCGTGATACCCTTATATCTTTTGGGTGCGTCCCGATTTTTACTGACTTTTAACAGGTATTTTTAGTATAAGTTTATGTTCCTGCTGGCCTTCGCCGCACAATCGATCCAACTCTTTCCGGACGGCACTATCTTCGTTCACATTGCGCTGATCCTTGTGATGATGTGGATACTGAATCGGACCTTCTTTCGTCCGATAAACCGGGTGATCCACGAGCGCGAAAAGCAAAAAGGCGGCAAAGGCACTGAGGCTGAAAAGATACTCGGTGAAGCGGCAGAAAAAGAGCGCCGCTATAACAAGGCTTTGCTTGATGCTCGAAGCGAAGGTTACGAGTTGATCGAGAAGGAACGGACGGCGGCCGTCGCCGAACGGCAGGCAATAGTGGCGCGTGCCAAGGACGAGACCGCACAGGAACTTACTCGGCAAAAAGGGGAACTTGAGGCCCAGGTCGTGGCGGCAAGGACAGCGATCGTTGCCGAGTCAGAACAGCTTGCGGACAGGATCACGGCGAATATCCTGAAGGTGTGATGTAAAGCGATCGGACTTGATCCAGATCGCACGCGGCCCGCTACATTTTTCCAAGGGGACAAAGTTGATGTTGAACGCCGTGGTCAAGACGGCTCAAATATATGTTTGCGTTCTTATTTAGCACGTTGATGCTGCTTTCAGCGGCCTCAAGCCACGGGGCCGAGGGCGGCTTTACTAAGTTCTACAACACTTGGCTCAACATTCCTGGATTCGAAGCCTGGAAATTCCTCAATCTCGCGATCTTTCTACTGGTTATAGGCTATCTTGTCAAAAAGCCGCTTAGCGACGCGTTCAAGGCAAAGCGTGACGCGATCAGGGCAGAACTGATCCGCGCCGAAGAGGAAAAGCAGGCTGCTCTGAAGCAGCTCACCTCGGCTGAGGCAAGGCTTGCGGGCCTTGATGGTGAAAAAGCCACGGTACTGAAGAACGCTCGCGAGGAGGCGGCGGCGGAAACACGCCGTATCGCCGAAGATGGCGAGGCCGATATCCAGAAGTTCAAGGCGCAGGCCGGCGATGAGGTCGGACGGCTGCAGAAACAGGTCTATGTTCAGCTTCGCCGTTTTTCGGCGGACGAAAGCCTGAGGCTCGCCGAAGCAAAGCTTCGATCGAAGATCGATAACGAACAGGATTCGCGGCTGGTAAAAAGCGGAATTGCCTCGATCGGAGGGTTAGGTTGAAATGAGTGTTGAAACAATAGCCCGCCGCTATTCCTCCGCTCTAGCGGATGTTGTCATAAAATCGGGCGAGACCGACATGGTCAAGTCAGAATTGCGATCATGGGAAATGCTTTTCACCGCGAACGAGCAGCTTGCCGAGGTGTTCTCAAATCCGGCGGTCCCATACGCGAATAAGAAAGGCATCCTCGACCAGATCATTGCAAAGGTCCGTTCCGGCCGAACGACCGGAAATTTCCTGCGTGTTCTATTGCAGAACAATCGGCTTGTCGATCTGAACGCTATCATTAAGCGGTTTGAGGCCGAGCTTGAAGAGCGTAGCGGCAATGCGGTTGCCAAAGTGACAGCGGCCCGCGAACTGACCGACGGCGAAAAGGCTGAGCTCATCGCGAGCCTTGCAAGATCGACCGGAAAGAACGTTAAGCCCGAGTATATTGTTGATCAGAACATTATCGGCGGAATTATTACACAGATCGGTTCGACCATTTATGATGGGTCGGTCCGAACTCAGTTAGAAAATCTTAGGGAAGAATTGGTCAATGGATAACGGACATTGGACAACGAAGCGAGAACGCCTTTGTCCATTGTTCGTTGTAAATTGTCCTCTAAATAAGAATGGAAGCAATCAAAGCTAACGAGATAAACGAGATCATCCGCTCGCAGATCGAAAATTTCGACGCAAGCATGCGGGTTGACGAGATCGGCACTGTTATCAAGGTCGGTGACGGCATCGCCGAAATTCACGGACTTGAAAAGGTCATGGCGGGCGAACTGCTCGAATTTCCGCACGGCGTCCGCGGCCTGGCACTGAACCTTGAGGAAGACAAGGTTGGTACGGTGCTGTTCGGCGATTTCCAAAAGATCAAAGAAGGCGACGAAGTAAAGCGCACTCGCCGCATCATGTCGGTTCCGGTGGGTGACGCCCTGATCGGCCGTGTCGTCGATGCTCTCGGCAACCCGATCGACGGCAAAGGCGAGATCGTGACCGATACCTACTTTCCGGTCGAGCGCATCGCCCCCGGCATCATCGATCGTCAGCCTGTAAAAGAGCCGCTTCAGACCGGTTTGAAAGCGATCGATGCGATGGTGCCTATCGGCCGCGGACAGCGCGAACTGATCATCGGCGACCGCCAAACGGGCAAAACGGCAGTTGCGATCGACACGATCATCAACCAAAAAGGCAAGGACGTGATCTGCGTTTACGTCGCGATCGGGCAAAAGGCCTCGACCGTGGCCCAGGTTGTGAAGAAGCTCGAAGATTATGGGGCGATGGATTACACGATCGTCGTTTCGGCCACCGCTTCCGACCCGGCCGCCATGCAGTTCCTTGCACCGTATTCAGGCTGCGCAATGGGCGAATATTTCCGTGACAACGGCCGTCATGCTTTGACCATCTACGACGATCTTTCAAAACAGGCGGCCGCCTATCGTGAAATTTCACTGCTGCTTCGCCGTCCTCCGGGCCGTGAAGCATATCCGGGCGACGTTTTCTATCTTCACTCACGCTTGCTGGAACGCGCCGCGAAAATGTCCGAAGCACGCGGCGGCGGAAGCTTGACCAGCCTGCCTATCATCGAAACCCAGGCAGGCGACATTTCGGCTTATATTCCGACAAACGTTATTTCGATCACTGACGGCCAGATCTTTCTTGAGTCTGACCTGTTCAACTCCGGCGTACGCCCGGCCATCAACGTCGGAAACTCGGTTTCCCGCGTCGGCGGTTCGGCCCAGATCAAAGCAATGAAGCAGGTTGCCGGCACACTGCGAATTGACCTCGCACAGTTCCGTGAGCTTGCTGCATTCGCCCAGTTCGGCTCCGACCTCGATAAGGCAACGCAGGCGCAACTCGAACGCGGCCGCCGCCTGACCGAGATACTCAAGCAAGGACAGTATCAGCCGATGCCGGTCGAAAATCAGGTGCTGATCATCTGGACCGTAACAAACGGCCTGGCGGACGACATCGCGGTCGAAGACCTCAAACGCTTCGAAGAAGAACTAACCGCATTTATGGAAAAGGCTCACCCGGCCGTCTTGAACACAATGCGCGAGAAAAAGGCCATCGACGATGATCTGAAAGCTTCGATGAAGGAAGCGGTCGAAGATTTTAAGGCGACACGGTGGTCTGAAAAAAGTGTTGTTGCGGCTGCCTAGCGTGGTTTATCATTGAACAGGCCTCGATTTCCCGATCTTTCCCGGGGCCCAAACCAATGATCAACAGCTAGGAGCTTCGATGAACGAAAAGAAGAAGTGCGGCCAGTGCGGACTGGTCAACTGGCCCGGCCTTATGGAGTGCGCGCGATGTGGAGCATTCCTTAGCAATAGGGGCCCGGACGTACCGATCGGGCGCAACCCGTATGAGGGCACGGAGTCAAAGGGCCCAAACGTTCTCTTGATAGGAGCGGCCCTTGTTTTCACTCTAATAGGCGGAATGATAGCCTTTTACGCACTTTCGCCGGCTACGCCGAAAACGGCTGACGGAACTCCGAAGCAGCTTACTCCAGAAGCAGTGCCGATGCCTAGCGTGCAGAGTTTCGATTGGCGAGAGGGGACCGTGAACATGGATCACAAGAGTTTTGCGGAGAGAATGAAGAACATCAACCAAAGTATAGCGGATTGCCCGACGCGATATCTTGAGGACAATCCCGGCGGCGGAAAAACATGCACGTTCGTTCGGGCGACCCAATGAGCTGAATAAGCGGATATGGCTTCGGTGAAGAAGCTGTTGAAAGTTTTAAGGGCAGGCGTGGAATAAAGGCGAGAGTATAGCGGCGGCGAGTTAATATCAGGTAGTATAATGGCGGTATGACAACTACTACGATAGAACTTACAGAATCGCAGTTTGGCATTCTTCATTCGCTTGCCAAAAAAACTGGTAAGACGGAGAATCAGCTTGCTGCTGAGGTCTTGAGTAAATTTATAGATCAAAATACGGAACCGGCCCGCAGCGAATGGCTTGCTGCTGTGAATGCAGCCGCCGGAATTTGGGAAGATCGGGATGATCTTAGTGAATTTTAACTTCGGGGACTAGAATAAGATGCGGGTTCTCCTGATCGAGTATGCATCACTTTACGGCTGTTATTGAAAAGTGCACGGAAACGGGCCTGTTGGTCGGTTATGTTCCAGGTTTTCCGGGTGCTCATTCGCAGGCGGAAACGATGGAAGAACTTCGCGAAAACCTTCAGGAAGTAATCGAAATGTTGCTTGAAGATGGCGAACCGCAGCTTGAGACAGAGTTTGTCGGAACCCAGGATATTGCGTTGAATTGATATGGGAAACGCACCTGTTCTCAAACCACGCGAGGTCGTGCGGATTCTTGAACGAATGGGATTTACTGAGGCAAGACAACGCGGTTCGCACAAGCAATTTAAGCATTCCGATGGCAGGTTCACGACCGTTCCCGTGCATCCCGGACGAGATATTTCTCCGTTTCTGCTGAGAAAGATCGCGGAAGATATTCGTTCGACGGTCGAAGAATTATTAACGTATAGGTAGTTATGGCAAGTCTTTTAGACATGCGCCGGCGAATTAAGTCGGTGAAGAATACACAGCAGATCACCAAGGCGATGAAAATGGTGGCGGCTGCGAAATTGAAGCGTGCGCAGGACCGCGTAACGGCTTCGCGGCCGTTTGCGGGCAAGATGAGCGCGGTACTCGGCGATCTGAGCTGCAGAATTGCGGGCGAGTTCTCGCATCCGCTGCTGGACGAACGCGGCGATGAAAAGTATCTCATCGTTCTTATCAGTGCGGACAAAGGCCTTGCTGGTGCATTCAACGCGAACGTGATCAAGGCGACGCAGGCCTTCTTAAAGGAGCATCAGGACAAATCGACCGTGATGGTGCCGGTCGGCCGCAAGGGGCGGGATTTTTTCAAACGCAGGCAGGTAGAGTTTCAGGATGAATACGTCGGCCTGACCGGCAGCGGCCAGGTAAATCATGCCGACGCGGTCGAAATAGCCGACAAGCTGATCAAGACCTTTACCGAGGACGAATCGATCGACAAGGTGTTCGTTGTCTTCACCGAGTTCAAGACCGTTCTGTCGCAAAAGCCTGTCATTGAACAGCTGCTGCCGATCCAAAGAACGACGTCGGAGGATGAAGCGACGGCGGGGCCGCAGGCCGAGTATATCTATGAACAGCCGGCGCCGGAGATATTCGGGCGGCTTCTGCCAAAGCAGGTCGAAACACAGATCTATCGCGGAATGCTTGAATCGGTCGCCTCGGAACAAGGTTCGCGAATGACAGCGATGGATTCAGCCTCAAAGAACGCGGCCGAGTTGATCGATACGCTGACGCTCAACATGAACCGCATCCGCCAGGCGGCGATCACTAAGGAAATCATCGAGGTCGTGTCCGGCGCGGCCGCTGCTTGATCTCGGCCGGCCAATAACGAATGCCAGCCCAAGCTGGAAGCAAAAACGAGGGACGGCGCAGATGGCTTACGGCCTATGCGCCGTTACTGCTTTGGATGGTCGTGATCCTCGGGCTTGGGACCGGGCTCGGTTCTTCGGATGAGACCTCGCGGATCATTCGCCCTCTTCTCGAGTGGCTCCTCCCGCATTCTCCTCCTTCGACGATCACCGCCATTCATTCGGTCATTCGAAAGTTCGCACATTTTGCCGAGTATGCCTTTTTTGCCGCCCTCGCCTGGAACGCGTTCAAACGCCTTCCGCGTCCCTTTGTCCTCGCCTTTCTGTTGACCGCCGCTGTTGCCTTCATTGACGAATCCGGCCAAAGCCTCAACGTCTCACGAACGTCCTCGCTCTACGACGTCCTAATCGACTGCACCGGCGGCCTTTTTGCGTGCCTATCTATTTGGCTCATCATAAGATACCGCACTGACCGGCCGGGCCATTGAACCGTTTCCTTACAAAACTCTTACAATCGATTTTTGCCCACATTTGGCGGAAATGATGCTAACCTATGCTTGCGGTTACCCTTCTCCAGGGCATTCAAACCGAGCCCTGATCTCTTGTCGAACGAATCAACGGATAATCCATTTCGGATAAATTATGAAAAGATCGATCCTCCTCTTCGTCGTGTTCCTACTATCATCGGCTGCTCACTGCTTCGGGCAGCAAACGGAAACGTTTGATATTGCAACTTTTCAGCCGCCAAAGGGATGGCAGAGGCAAGCTGGTGCGGATGGGGTCCAGTTTTCTATCGAAGACAAATCGGCCGGGGCTTTCAGCTTGATAACGTTGTTCCGGTCGGTCCCTTCGCTCGGCGATTCGAAGGAGAATTTCGATGCCGCGTGGCGGACGATCGTGAAGGAGGCCGTAAACGTCACGGAGGCCCCGACGATGCAGCCGTCGGCCGATCCGCAGGGCTGGAAATTGGAGATGGGTTCAGCTCCCTTTGAAAAGGACGGCGTTAAGGGTGTCGTGATCCTGTTTAATGTCAGCGGTTATGGAAAAATGCTGAACGTGATGGCGTTGACCAATACCCAAACTCACAGTGATGCCATTACCGGATTTGTCCAATCGGTCAGCTTGAAAAAACCTGCCGTCGAGAGTCAGCCACCTGTTAAGGCCCCGCCGACAGGTCAAGGCATTCGGCCGGCGCGGATGAGCGGCTTTAAATTTACCACCTCTAATTTTGATGACGGCTGGACCAGCACGGAGCAGGAAGATTGGGTAGAGGCCGTGAAAGGGCAGATGAAGGTTTTGATCCATTACCCAAAAGCAGGGACGATATTTCCCGCCGACCCGGATGTGCTGACAAACGCCGCATGGGATATTTTGGTCGCTCCGCGATACAGCAACCTAAAAAATTACAAAACGGCCTATATCAGCACCTTTAACAGGCCTTATCTAGGCATGGGTTATGCGACCGAGCAAGCCTCAGGAAAACAAGTATTTGTTCTCCTTTTTCGGCAAGGCAACACCGGTTGGCTTGAGTTTGTTGCTCCCGACAAAAACAGCTTCATACAGCAATACAAGTTCGACCCTGAAACTATAAGGTGGGATAGCGAAGCTGACCTGCTCAATCCGCTTTCTCAAATGGTGAACTACAACAAATTCGCCATTGCTGAAAGCGACTTTAACGGCACTTGGACCAGTGATTTTACCGGCGTTCAGCAGCTGTATAACGTTTACACCGGAAACTATGCCGGTATGAACATCAACCAGTCAAACGAAGAGTTTGTGTTCGGCGTGGGCAGCTCATACAGTTGGAAACTGCTTGTGGTAAGCGGCATGGTCGGCAACGCTAAATTTGCCAATGTAAAGTCGGCCGGCAAATTCAGTGTTCCCAATAACTGGCAGATCCAATTTTCAAAAATAGAGACGGGTCCAAGAACGTACAACGCCTATTGGTCCTGCATCAAGGGTGCCAGACTGCTGCACCTTCTCGACGCTAAAGCCCCGGGAAGCGGTATTTATACCGTGTACGGAAAGAAATGAAGCACAACGCGACGGTTCTGACCTCGGTCGCACCGTATCGAAACTGAAAATATGAAAAACGCAAAGGTCCTGGTCGTCGTTCTCGCGCTTCTTCTCGGAGTGTCGCTGTCGTGCACGTTTCTAAAAGACAAGGTCGCAAATCTTGGGAACAGCGGTTCGATAAAAGTTCCTAACCTTCCGCCATTTGACCCAAATGGTCCGATGGTCTCGCCTAGCGCGTATGTAATGCGCATTCTGGCGGAAACTGAACCGGCAGTTGCAGGGATGGTCGACGAGGTAGAAGCCGCAGAGCGCAAGTTGATGAAGCAAGCGATCGACGAAAATCTGTCGAAGGCTCTAAAGGACGACGCTAGCCGGAATGATTCCACATTACCTTCGAAAGGAACCAAAACAAAATTACTAGCAATGCCTGGTTTCCCGTTTAACGCGGGCCAGGCCGCGGATCATCTGATGTTTCAATCGGGAGAGATTGCCCTGCCGACAATGGGTGATGGCATATTTTTCGGTGGATTCACAGGTTTCTTGAAAGGAATGCTTGCAGATGCCTTGAATGAAAAAGCGTTCAATAAAAAGGATTCCAAGACGGAATCCGTCGAGGGCGGAACTTCGACGATGACCTCTGAGATAGGCATTAACCCTGACGGATCAAGTGTATTCGAAATGGGGATGAAAACCGAAACCGCGAAGAACGGCGTCAAGGTCACAACCGAGTTTAAGGCGAGAATAGAGGGTCAGGATTGCCCCAACGCCGAAGGCCAGGTGCCTATTACGATAAAGTTGCGACTGGCAGGTCAATCGGGCAGCGCAAAATATGAGCAGGACGTTACGGCGTTTGTTCGTCTGGTTGTTGATGACAACGCGGATATTGCGAGTAAAACGATTGACATAACGCAAGGGACAGGGCGCGGCCGGGACGGAAATTATGTTTTTCTCGAAACCAGCGCTACTTACCAGCTTAATGCCAGCCAGCCAGAAGGTACGTTATCGAACGGGCGGGTCATCCAAAACACTGATAATGTAACGGAAGCGGACGCACGAATATTGGCTCGGTCCGGGTACGATGTGGCTTTTGGGGCAGCTAACGCAGCAATAGCAGCCGCGGAGGGTGCATGGAAGGGCGGTGCGTGCATAAAGATCGAAGCGAGTTCACCAGGCTCGGTCGATCCGAGTTCACGGATCGAGATACCGGTAAAGGTCCGGCACAGAAAAGACGGTTCGGAGGTGGCCGCGAAACTCGATGCGAATCTCGAAGGCGAAACTTCTGTCGAACCTGAGGTCATTCCCAAAACAGCTGGGACGTTGATGTACGTCGCTCCGAGCGAGACAGGAAAGACCGCGACGATCAAGCTTAAGGCAACATCGCGACGCGGCATCGCGACACTCGACCTTACGGCGAGTACTGGCGGCCGGGATTCGTATCATATCGTCGGCGGGCTCGATGATTTTCAAACAAGCACCGATGTCTGTGACATTATGAAACCGTTCACGCTCACAGGCGGCGGATTCAC
>JADLDC010000150.1 GCA_020846885.1 Acidobacteriota bacterium
CGACCGGCGAACGCACACTCATCAGCGAGAATCGCGACCGCTATCAGGGAATGATCTTTGACAACACCGACAAGCTCCGGCTGGCGACACGTGCGGCCCAAAACGGCGATACCGAGATATTAAAGATCGGCGCCGACGGCAAGGCAACAAAAATATACGACTGCACTGTCTTTGAGACCTGTGCCCCGGTCCAGTTTTACAAGGACAACAAGCAGGTTTATCTTCGCACCAACAAAGGCAATGTCGACCTTATCGAGTTAACGCTGATGGACGCGGAGACCGGTGCGGTCACGAAAGTCGAGGGCGATCCGCTCAATAAGGTCGATCTCGGAGGTGTCTGGTTCTCAGACCTGACAAACAATATCGAAGCGACCATCTATGAAGACGACCGCAGGCGAATCTATTTCAAGGATAAGAAGATCGAAAAGATCTACAATGATATCAAAAAGCGGCTTGGCGACCGCGACATTGATTTTCAGTCCTCCACAAACGACGAAACGCGATACCTTATCGTTTCGTCCAGCGATGTGGACCCGGGCACGGTCTGGTCCTACGACGTAAAGTCAAAGAACCTCAGTACGCTCTACCAGGTTCGTGAAAAGCTCGACCGGTCCGCTCTGTCGCCGATGAAGGCAGTTAGGTACAAGTCTTCCGACGGGCTTGAAATACCGGCTTACCTGACCATTCCGAAGGGTTCTACCGGCAAGATCCTGCCCGCCGTATTGTTCGTCCACGGAGGCCCGTGGGGCCGCGATTCGTGGGGTTATCATTCCTATGCCCAATTCCTGGCAAATCGTGGCTATGTGGTTCTGCAGCCAAACTTTCGCGCATCGACAGGCTACGGCAAGAAATTCCTGAACGCCGGCAATAACGAATGGGGCCAGAAAATGCAGGATGATGTCACGTGGGGCAAAAAGTGGCTTGTCGAACAAGGCATTGCTGACCCGAAGCGTGTTGCCATCATGGGCGGCAGCTACGGCGGTTATGCGACACTGGCGGGCGTTGCTTTCACACCTGATGAATATGCCGCGGGCGTCGCGATAGTCGCACCGTCAAATCTTGAAACGCTTCTTCAATCGATCCCGCCGTACTGGGAAGCGATCCGCACCACTTTCTATAAACGCATGGGCGACCCAAACACGCCTGAAGGCCTTGCCCAAATGAAACGGCAATCGCCGCTTACTTCAGCGGATAAGATAAAAACGCCGCTAATGGTCGTTCAGGGAGCGAACGATCCGCGTGTCAATAAACGCGAATCGGACCAGATCGTTTACGCCTTGCAAAAGCGAAACTATCCGGTCGAATATCTCGTTGCACCCGATGAAGGCCACGGCTTTGCCCGCCCTGTCAACAACATGGCGATGATCGCCGCGTCGGAGAAATTCCTAGCCAAACATATAGGCGGGCGGTATCAGGAATCAATGACTCCGGCGGTCGAAAAGAGGCTGCAGGAGATAACCGTCGATCCAAAGTCTGTGACGATCACGGCCCCCGGTGCCCGTTCCGGCAACGGAACGGGTGAAGGAAAGGGCCCGGCGGCAAATGTTGCGGGTAAATGGACGATGTCGGTCGATGCGGGAGGCCAGGTGATCGGCCTTGCTGTTGAATTCAAGCAATCCGGGAGTGACTTTACCGGAACCATGGCGTCCGCCGCCGGCGGCGGGACGTTCGAGAAAGGCAAGGTCAGCGGCGTAAAGGTCAAGGCCATTCTTCAGGCCGATGTACAAGGCCAGGCTATGACGATAGGTGTTGACGGAACCGTTGAGGGCGATAAGATGAGCGGGACCATGGACGTCCCCGGCATTGGGGTCGTCAGCTTTACGGCCGTAAGGGCAAATTAGCACTCGTGCTCTAACGCGAATACCTTCCGCGGCCTTCGTGTCTTCCCTTCGTGTCTTTGTGTTTAAATTCTTTCTTTAACACAAAGGTACAAAGGGAAAACACGAAGGCCGCGAATGAAAGTCTTACCGCTTGCTCCTCGGGACCGAACCATCTGTCAATACAACAAAATCCCCCAAACCCGCATACTTTGCCTGATCAAATGACTTGAAGTCTGTCTCAGGTTTCATAGTAACGACGATCGCCCTTGTTTTTGGGCGGTATCGAAGCAGGTGCTCCACCGTCCCGAGCCTGCTGGCAGTGTGGAAACTGCCGTTCAAATGAACAACAAGCGCATTTTTCTGACGCTTTAGGCCATCTGTTATCCAGTAAGCCATTGTCGCGTCCCACAGCGATTGCGAAGACAGGATGTTGTCGATTCCCATCTGCGCCTCTGCGCTTGGGCCCATCAGTGCCTTGAACTTCTGCGAATACTGCGGCGAGGCCTCAGCGTACGGAAGCGGCGCGATCCAGCTTTTCGCGGCCTTCGATAGCGGGTCAAGTGCTCCGCGGCCGCCCCGTGAAACCATGTTCACATACCGCCTTGGGGCATTGGCGGCGATGATCGTGAGCTTCTTGTCTTTGGCCAATTCGACCAGCGGCCGATAGTCCGTTTTGTAATTGCCCCACGGCCGCGAGCTTGAAAGAAAATGCTGCTCAGATATCAGGCCGGCCAGGTATTCGTCCAGTACGATCTGGACGTCATGCTCGAACATCTCCAATGAAAGCACGATCGGGCGTTGGCCGGAATAGGCCTCCACCAGCCGACGGAAAACCTCTGCCTGAAACGCGTGGCCGACCGCATCGTCATGTTCTTCACCCAAAAACACCACATCGGCGTCGCCCGCTGCCTTTACTATAGCCGCGATCGACGCGTCGGCTCCCTTACCGTCGAATACTCGCGACTGCGCGTCAGAATAGGCCACCTGGCCAAGCGATGATTGGACCATAACAAATACCGCAACAAGCAGCGGAAAAATGAGCTTCATAGGATTAGATTATCAGGTTCGTTCTATCTTTGAAAAAGGCAAGAAGGCTCGAAGCTTTACTGTACGAAATTGCCGCGCCAATTTTCCGCGCAAACGACTTGCTTTAGTCCGGCCGTATGCAACACTTTCTTGATATTTCTGTTTAGGTATATCTATGTAAACGCTGCAATATTAGAAGTTAATAATTTGCAGGCAAAGCGCGGCACAAATCTTGCGTCAAATTATCGTGCGCATGGCTTGGGGGCTTGCGCACATCTGAGTGGGTATATGTTATTGGCTTAAATAACAACATTTGACCGGGTTTGGCAATTTCCCGGCCGGATCTTACCCATCTTTAATCCTCTATTGCTCCGTCTAGTCCGCGGAGCTTTTTTTTTTCATTTCCTATTGCAGAAGCCCGCACGAAGTAAGGGCATATATGAAATTCGGGCATATAGTCTATCGCACGACGATGCACTTACTCCGTGCGTGCTTCCGCATCGATCCGTCAGTTTGCAGAGGCCCGCACGAAGTAAGGGCATTTATTCTATCGCGCGACCATGCACTTACTCCTTGCGTGCTTCCGCATCGATCCGTCAGTTTGCAGAAGCCCGCACGAAGTAAGGGCATATATGAAATTTGGGCATATAGTCTATCGCGCGACCATGCACTTACTCCGTGCGTGCTACCGCATCGATCACTATTTGATCTCGATCGTCGTGCCTATCGTGAACGACCGGCCGCGTGCGGGGGCAAATGTGAACTGTTCGCTAAAATATCTGTCGAACACATTCGATATACCGGCATTTACATTGAAATTGAACCGCTCCATCCTGAAATAGTATCCGCCGCCAAGATTGTGCGTGACATAACCCGGTTCAGGCCCGTTGTTTACTGGTATCAGATAACCTGCCGACAGCCGATTTTGCTTCCCGACGATCCGGACGTTGTAATCGAAATAGTAGTTCTTGCCAAAGTTCTGCCAGCGAAACCCTGCGTTTGTTCGGAACGGGCTAATAAAATCCAGCGGCCGTTCGGCTGGTGTGGCCGCATTAAGATCATCACCTCGCAGGTAGCTGAAATTACCGTAAGCCGTTAGATACCCAAGGCTTATCTTGAACGGAGCCTCTGCCTCGGCCTCAAACCCCTGAATGCGCGCCCGGCGGACATTTTGCGTTTGGTAAACGTCCAGAAAGCGGCCCGGCCCCTGCGGGATCGATATTCCGGTGTACTGCGTTGCCAGAAAATTGTTGAAATAGTTATTAAAATACGTCACCGAACCCGCGATCCTTTTTGTTTGAAATCTCGCTCCGGTGTCAAAGTTGATGCCCGTTTCCGGCTCAAGCGTCGGATTGCCGACAACAAATCCCTCAGCCGAACCGGCATCCGTAAAGAACCGTTCGGAAATATTCGGTGTTCGGAACGAACGGCCGATCCGGGCCGAAAGGTTGATATTTCGCGTCAGCGTATAAACCGCCCCTATATCGCCCGTGTACGCAGAATTCTTGACGTTTAACCCGTCAGGCAAACCGGTCAGGCCAAGCGACTCGATCTGCTCAGACGTGAGCCGCGGGTCGATCGCAAAATTCTCGGTCGGCTCGGATGCCGTAGTAAACCGGTCAAATCTAAAGCCGCCGATCAACCGCAACCGCTTGCTTACACGAAGATCGTCCTGCACAAAAACACCGATGTTTGCCAGATACGCATTCGGCACGCTGCGCGAGTGGCGAACTGCCTTATTTGGCGACCACGCGGTGGTTGACGATACGATCAGGCGGCGGTCAGAATTGTCATCGCGAAAATAGCTGGCCCCTGCGACAATGTTGTGCCGCCCGAACAACCAGTCGGTCTGAACGTCAAATCCTGACGTTTTGGTATCGGTCACCGTTTCGCTGAACTGATAAAGCCCCGGAAAGAACGGCTGAAACGCCGGAACGGTAAGAATATTCGTAAAATTCCGATACTGCGTTTGGTAAAAGGCCTTGGCCGTTACGCGCTGCAAATTCTCGGTCAACGCAGCAACGTCATATCGAACATTGAAGCGGTCGCGATTGCTGAACGGGAAAAATCCGTTAAATACGCCCGTAAATTCCGAAGTGCCGGTATTTGCACCCGCAAGGCCCGCTGAGCCGATATTGCCCGCACGCCGACGGTCGTAGTTGACCCTGAGCGTGTTCGTATCATTAAAAAAGAACCGCATCGTCGCCTGGCTGTTGCTGCCGTGCGATTGCGAGTTCAACACCTCGCCATCGTCCGTGATCTGCAGGTCTTCCTCATTCCGAAGCCGCGCAGCCTCGGCCTGGTCGGGCTTGCCCGTAAAGTAATTATCGAACCGGTCCATCGACTGCGCGACGCGGAACGCGAAAAGCTTGCCCGAGCCATTTACCTCAAGATTGCCGCGCCGCCCATTCTCATTTGAGCTATAGAATGTGTTCAGCACGCCGCCAAAGCGAAATCCGTTGTCTCGTCGCGGTGGTGTGTCGCGTGTGATTATGTTGACGGTTCCCGCCAACGCGTCAGTGCCGTACAGGACCGAACCGCTGCCGCGAACGACCTCGACCGTCTGTATCTGCGATGTTTCGACCAGCCCGATCTCAATTCCCGACTGCGCCGAGGTCCGGCTGTTATTCAACCGCTCGCCGTCAACCAGAATAAGCAATCGATTGCTCTCAAGCCCGCGGATCCGCGGCCGGACCTGAAATGCCCCTTCATTTGTCGTCGAAGCTCCGGGCAATGACCGGAAAATATCGCCGATCGTGTTTACGTTCTTGCGTTCGATCTCTTCACGGTCGATAACACTCACCGGGACCGCGGTATCGGCAACCGCGACCTCGGTCCGCGTGGCTGTCACCGTTACCTGCTCGTTAAGCGCGGCGGGGTTCAGTGTCACCACGAGATCGCCATTGGCCGGGATCGACGTCCTGACCGTACGGCCAAACCCGGCGGCGGTAACGATAAGATCAAATTGCGGGGTGTCGGCCGCGGCGTCGAACGAAAAGTGGCCTTGTTGGTCAGTCACCGCAGTGTGTTCCGCTCCTGTGATCCTATTTTTGAGAATGACGGTAGCTCCGGCGACCGGCGCCTTGGCTGAGTCCTCGACCCGGCCGGAAATAGACGGCGCCTGTGCGGTTGCAACTGAAACAAAAAACAAAAGAGATACGGCAAATAGTAAAGCTTGAATTTTGGTCACGATATGAACTCCTAATCAAAAGGAAACTAACGGTGGCGGGCAGTCCAGCCATCTACGGAATATATTTCACCTATCGCAATGGCCGTGCCTCGGTCAGAATGAAGTAAATAAAGGGTTTACGACATCGGCCAGCGTGTAAAACTGCCACGCCCATCACGAAAATGCGAATTTTTCACGTCTTTTCGTGTAGTTGGTGTCCCTATTTCGCGGATTTCGTGGTTTAGGTTTCGGCCATTACCACGAAATCCACAAACCAAACCGCGAAAATAACGAAAAGAAACGATCTACCAACCCGCGGCCTCGGCGTGGAGTGGTTGTTCGAAGCATTTGCGAAAGCTGTCAAAGGTATCACTGGCAGACCGCACGATCACGTCATCGTTCTCCGGGTGCTTTTCCGAATACGCCGTTACAGCCGCGCCGAACGCCTTCCACATTGGGCCGACCTCCCGGCCGTAACTGTTAAAAAATGCCCCGCCCTGTTCCGGTGTGAGCCCAAGATGCTGCTTCAAATGTCGCGTGATAACCTGGCCGCCAAGCGTGGCTCCTTCCATTACGTAAATAGCCCCGAACGCTTCGGCCGCGTTCCGGGTTTGCGGAACACCGATCAAGGGTGATATTGATGACGGTGCCATCCCAAGATACTTCAGATCAGCCTCAAGCAATTGGGTTTTCAGCCTCGGCCGAATATCAAGGCCGGCCTCGAGCATCTCGCCGTGCGGAAGACGAGGCTCGATCGCTGAATAGAATCCGTAAAATTTGATCAAAAGCGATTTGTATCCTTCGCTCGTCAGCGTTCTATTCATTACATCCACAACCGATTCAAGTGCCTCATGCTGGCTGCGGGTGGATTCCTTAAGTTTTGTCATGATCATATAAAGATGTTTCCTCGACCACTATGAAAATGAAATTCGATTTCAATAAGATATTCTTTGGCCGCTGGAATGTCAAGCATTGGTTCAAAAGACAAGCGAAAGACAGATCCACGAAATATCCGAAACAAAACACGAGAATTCACGAACTCGAGCACACGCTTCGCTCAGCAGTTCACCCTCTGACACTTTTTGTCATCGTGCCGTTACCAAATTCTGTTATCACTCTGGGCGAAACTGCATTTGTTCAAGGTCCATCGGCTCCTGCTTCCTCACCCCTTAGGTTTATCTAAATCACTGTCATTACAGCAGTTCCGTCACTATTGACTGGCCGGCACCCACCATTTCCGCCCTTTGGCACGGTGGTTGTAATAGGTCAGGCAGCCTGGGAAAGGTAGAACTTGAACGACTTACTTTAGGAGCTTGTGAATTAGAAATGAAAAATCAGAAAGGTTTCTCACTCATCGAATTGCTGATCG
>JADLDC010000151.1 GCA_020846885.1 Acidobacteriota bacterium
ATATACCGCCGCTTTTTCTTTTTCACGAAGGAGCTTCGACCGTTAATTTTGCCGTTGACCTTTTGGCGAAATGCCGAATTGAAACGCGTGATGACGATGTGATCGTTCTCGAATCGGTGGACCGAGGCGTTAGGTTTGAAACCGCACTAGATAGAATCGGTGAACTGAAGAACGAGCCGCGCCTCGAGCTGCTTTCAAAGCTCGTCTATTTCTTCCGGCCTGAGACCGGCTTCAATATGACAACGGTGTCGGAAGCTCCCGCGGGAGCAGGCCTTGCCGGATCGTCAACGCTCAATATCGCCTGCATCGGCGCACTCAATAAGCTTGTTGGGGACCGCTATTCGCCCGACCGATTTATCCCGATCGCGGCGAATGTCGAGTGTCAGGTGATAAAAGTGCCCACCGGATTTCAGGATTACTACTCAGCCCAATACGGCGGTGCCGCGGCGATCCATTTTTCACCGGAAGGCATTCGCCGCGAGGCCCTCGATATCGACCTTAAGACGCTTGAAGAACGCACTGTCGTGCTCTATACGGGTGAACCTCGCAATTCAGGCATCAATAACTGGGAGATCACAAAACGCCATATCGACGGTGACCGCGAGCTTTTCGATATTTTTGAAGGCATCCGCGACGACGCATTGAATTTGCGGGTTGCATTGCTTGCGAATAACTGGGATGAGGTCGGCGAAATTCTGAAAAAGGCGTTCCCGCACCGGAAACGCCTGTCGCCGATGATAACGACGCCGCATATGGACGATCTGATCGAAACCGCGCTCAGCAACGGAGCCATCGCCGCAAAGGTCTGCGGCGCCGGCGGCGGCGGATGCATCGCGTTTTATTGCGAGGAAGGAAGAAAAGCAGAAGTTGAAGCTTCACTCGCGGGCCAAACAGGTGCGGAAGTACTCAAGTGCAAGATCAGCACGGAAGGGCTCACCCTAAACGTTTCCTGATCGCCTTCAAACCGGTTGATTAGCGGAAGCCCGCGCGTCAGCAAGGGCTTAAAACGGGCGTTGGATGTTAAGCCCTTGCTCACGCGCGGGCTTCTGCATTTGGATCGTTGCTTTTCCGACGACGATTCATACTGATGCACTGCCGAAATCTCACACAAACTTTCCTGTCACAAATCAACGATACGCGGTGTTTTCATCTCCAGAAAGCAATCTTTCAAACTTTACGTTACAAAGGAGCAACCGAAAATGAACACGGCATCATTTATTCTATCCATCACTCGCTACAGCCTTGTGGCCGTATTGCTATTTATCTGCGCGGGTGTGGTTCTGTCGCAGACAAAGGCCGAGAAAATTGCGGTCAACGGCGAGCAGAGGATGTCCAAGGAGTTCTGCTCGAACAATTGGACAAATGGTGAAAAGGTATCGGTCAGCGACCTGCGGGAGATACCCGTACCTTCAACCGGCACGTTGAACATTGATGGCGGGCGGAATGGCGGGATAAAAGTTATCGGCGGAAACCGTACTGACGTACTCATCCGTGCGTGTGTCCAGGCTTGGGCCGCGACAAGCGAGGCGGCAAGAGCGGCCGTGTCCGCGATCAGGATAAACACAGGCGGTATAATTAAGGCTGACGGGCCCGAAGAAGGGTGGTCCGTCTCTTACGAGGCTCATGTGCCGCAGAATACAAATTTGAAACTGACCGCGCACAACGGCGGCATCTCGATCAAGTCGGTCGAAGGCAGCCTTGAGTTTGAAACAACAAATGGCGGTGTTAGCCTTGCGAACGTGGCGGGTGATGTTCGCGGCAAGACGACCAATGGCGGTGTTAACGTGGCACTGTCAGGCAACAGCTGGAGAGGCACGGGCCTAGACGTTGCGACGACCAACGGCGGCGTGAATCTGACGGTCCCGCAAGGCTATGCGGCGAACATCGAAACAGGGACCGTAAACGGCGGATTCAAAAGCGATATTCCCGAACTGAATGTCACGACCGAAAACGTGCTTGGCGGTTACCGGAAGTCGGTTGAGATCAGGACCGCGATAAATGGCGGCGGAGCTCCGATCCGGGTAACGACAAGGAACGGCGGCGTCCGCATCGGGACAAGCACAAATTAAGATCTATTCATTTAAACAAAGACGGCGTCTGAAAGTGCACGTGACATACGCGCCGCTGATGCCGACTCTTATTCATCCGTAGTGTTCTTCATCTTATTCAGTGGTAAAGAGTTACCAACCACAGAAGAAAGGAAGGAGATCTGAACTTCGGAACAAGACATCACATCGGAGGCATCCGAGGGTTCTTTAGACATGCTCTTCGTTTGTGTGATCCGCTCAAGCGGGCGATTCAGGCCGGCTGGGCAGCTTCGACAGCCTTGGCAAGCGATCTAAAAATATCGCGGCCGTCATTAGATCCCAACAGCTCTTCGCAAGCCCGCTCGGGGTGCGGCATCATCCCGATCACATTTCTGTCCAGATTGCAGATGCCAGCGATGTTCGACAATGCCCCGTTCGGGTTCGCATCCGACGACAATTCGCCTTCGGCATCGCAATAGCGGAAAACGATCTGGCCATTCTCCTCAAGTTGGTTCATCGTTTCTTCATCGCAAACATAGTTGCCTTCGGCATGTGCGATCGGCATTGAGAGCACGCTGCCTTCGACAAGCTCGCTTGTGTAAGGCGTGTTCGTATTTTCTGTCCGGATGTTCACGTGTTTGCAAACAAAATGCAGATTTTCGTTCCGCATCAACGCACCCGGAAGAAGGCCCGCCTCGCATAGGATCTGAAAGCCGTTGCAGATGCCGAACACAAATCCGCCATTTGCAGCAAACTCTTTGACCGCATTCATCACCGGCGAAAAACTGGCCAACGCTCCCGCCCGAAGATAATCGCCATACGAAAATCCGCCGGGGATCAGGATCGCATCGTAGCCGCTTAGATCGGTTTCCTTATGCCAGATAAAATCGACCGGCTGGCCAATGTGTTTGGACACAACGTGGTAAGCGTCATGATCGCAGTTGGAACCGGGAAAAACTATTACTCCAAATTTCATATTTCAATACCGATCTCGCGCTGTGCTTCAGCCCACCTTTTGACTTCAGCCGGAATGGGCCGTCCGCCGCTTCTCTCGCGGTCTGCCATGATCGAGTAATATCTGCGCTGGAGCAACTCTAGTTGTCTAATCTTCTCGGTTGGAGAAAGATCCCTTTGATGCTGTCGGAACCTTTTCTTGCTCTCTATAAGATGTTTCAGTGAATTCATTTCAGAACCTATATTCCGGCGAAAAGGCATCTTGCGCAGTACGCCACCGAGTTAGGAGATCGAACCTTACAAGTATATCTTTGAGTCTATCCGCATTCATCAGCTTGGACTCATCGAACTTGTCGATCTTATAAAAATCCTTCTTTCGACCGGCAAATATCCACATTGCAGCTAGATGCTCAGGATCGATCACTTTTATCTGGCGGTCGTCGATTGATTTAATAGGTGCCGTTTCGATCGCTTCAGTCCAAAGTTCGGTGCTGCTTGATTCGACAAACTGCACCGGCCACCCATGAATTTTTATGAAGTCTTTATCGAAAACAAACCCTCGCTCTCTTGCATAATTATAGATCTTTTCCAGTGAGAGTATTAGCCCGGTTTGGTCTTCTACGAAGAAAAAAAATATATCCAGATCAAAAGTAGTGAACGGCTCGTCGTATAGAATACCGGCAACGGCTCCGCCGATAGCGTAATCCGAAAATATACCGATTCGACGCATATCAGCGAGGACATCGATCACAGGCCCAAGATTTGTAATATCGGTCATCCAACTATCTCTACCCGATAATCCTCGATCACCGGATTGGTCAAAACATCTTTCGCGATCTTCTCAACGGCCGCCAACGCATCAGAATTAGATGCGGAATCGGCGAGAGTTATCTCGAAGTATTTTCCCTGCCGCACGTCGGCGAACTGGTTGTTGCCGAGCAGTTCGATCGAGTGATGTATGGCTTTTCCCTGCGGATCAAGCACGCTTGGTTTGAGTGTTACGTATACCTTTGCTTTCATTCTTCTGGTCAAACAGGCCGCCAACCCGTTCGTTTATATCGGTCGACCAACCCAACTGGATCGCCCGCCGATCAACGTCGAAAAGCTGACGGCCAGTCGAGCGGGCTGTAAAATAAACTTTAGATTGTGTCGCAAAACATTGTCTTAATCAACGTCTTGTGATAAGTTTTTGCTGTTCTTGCCCTTTTGACAGCTCATTCACAA
>JADLDC010000152.1 GCA_020846885.1 Acidobacteriota bacterium
GCGGAAAGATCGGCACGAACTTGAACGTTGGCGGAAACGCTTCGGTAGCCGCTGATCTAAGCGTTAGCGGAGATCTTAATGTGGCCGGCAGCATAACGGGCGTGTTCTCGGTCCCGGCCGGAAACATCACCGGTACGCTTGGTGTGGCAAATGGAGGGACAGGCCTCGGTTCAGCCGGTACGAGCGGGCATTTTGTTAAGAGCACTGGAACTGGATTCACGACAGCCGCCCTGACCGCCAGCGAGCTTCCGGCCGGAAGCACGAGTTACATTCAAAACGGCACAAGCCCGCAAACGGGAACAAGCTTCTCGGTTGACGGCAGCGGTGCGGTCGGCACGAATCTGACAGTTGGCGGGAATGCAACGGTTACGGGCGGCCTGACCGTTAACGGAGCCTTCAACGGATCGTTTACCGTACCGGCGGCGAATATAACCGGAACGATCGGGGCCGGGGCCGGCGGAACAGGATTGAGCTCATCAACAGGATCAGAGTTTCTTCGCGGTAACGGCAGCGGAGGATGGACAAGCAGTGCCCTCTCCGCCGGGGATATTCCGAACCTCGGTACGAACTATATTCAAAATGCTCCCGGCTCGCCGCAGTCAGGCAGCTTTAACGTGAACGGCAGCGGCCAGGTCGGCACAACTCTGACGGTCGGAACAACAATGACGGCAAATACCGTTAATTCGACAACGCAGTACAACATTAGCGGCAGTCCTGTTCTCTCCGTCACAGGAACGAACAACGTCTTCGTCGGCGCCGGTGCCGGCACAACCGGCAGTTCCAATGCGTTTTTCGGTAAAGACGCGGGTAACGCGAACTCGACCGGTTCGGGCAACACAGTGATCGGAGCGAGTGCCGACGTTGGAGCCGGCAATCTGACAAACGCGACAGCGATCGGGGCCAACGCGACGGTTACGCAAAGCAACTCGGTCGTTCTCGGCGGCGTCACGGGAGAGAATGGCGGTACAGACACAAATGTCGGGATCGGTACGACCGCACCTAAAGCAAAACTTGATGTCCGCAACGGCGATGTGTTTGTCGGGACGCTTGGGTCCGGTGTGATCCTAAAAAGCCCGAACGGATCATGCTTCCGCCTCACGGTCTCTGACGCGGGAGCGTTGACGGCGGTCGGCGTAACCTGTCCGCAATAGTCGGCGATGGTTTACCAGTATCTCTGCTTTGGTTCCCGCGTGTGCGGGCATCCTGGAAACAGGCACGGAGACGGAAAAATGAAGAAGTGCTTTATCCTCATCCTGTTGTTGTCAGCATTGGCCTTTGGCCAATCGGGCGGCCAGTTCACGATCACAAAATCGGTGATCTCGAGCGGCGGCGGCCGGAGTACGGGCGGGAACTTCACGCTTGACGGAACGTTGGGCCAGGCGATTGACGGCAAAACGACGGGTTCGGGGTTTGAACTGGGCAGCGGGTTCTGGAACGGCGGTTCATCGAACACCGAGGTGCTTCGCACGCCATATGATTACGATGGCGACGGCAAAGCCGATTTCACGGTCCGCAGACCTTCGACAAATATATGGTATCTGCTCAAGACCACGGGCACTTATACTGGGGTGCAATGGGGAGTCGCCGGCGATAAACTTGCTCCTGCTGATTATGATGGTGACGGAAAGACCGACATCGCCGTTTTCCGTCCATCGAACGGAACCTGGTACTGGTTGAATTCCGCTTCGCAGACGTTCTCACACCTGCAGTGGGGACAGGCAGGCGATTTGCCTGTACCGGGAGATCGGGATGACGATCACAAAGCGGACTTTGTGGTATACCGACCGGCAAACAGCAACTGGTACATCCGCAGAACAGCCGATTCATCAATGGCCACCGTGAATTTCGGTGTCATGAACGATAAGCCGATGCGCGGCGATTTTGACGGCGATGGACGCTTTGACCAAGCCGTCTTTCGCCCGTCCAACAGTACCTGGTATATCGTGAAGTCGAGTCTCGGGTTCACGGCTCAAACATGGGGCACGGCTGGAGATGTCCCTGTACCGGCCGATTATGACGGTGACGGAGCAACCGACATCGCGGTTTTCCGCCCGTCATCAGGCCAGTGGTTTATTGTGCGAAGCAGTTCAGGGAGTTTCACGTCGGCTACCTGGGGTGTCGCTAACGACATTCCTGTGCCCACGGACTACGACGGTGACGGAAAGGCCGATATCGCCGTATATCGCCAGTCGCAGGGAAAATGGTACATAATTCGCTCTCGGGACGGAATGCTCACATACCCATTTGGTACTGCGGAAGATATTCCTACACCTGCGGCCTATATAATGGGCCAATGACGCTGTCCAAGAGAGATCAGTGGTGTCCTTGATCGAGAGTGTCCCGTTCTCTGACCTCTATGATCTGGCCCGCGGTGAAACTGCGGGCCGGAGTTGGCCATTGGTGAGACCGCTGCTATTGCTGGTAAAGAACATTACAAGCATCAAAACCCCGATCAATACAACAACGGCGATCACAATTCCCCAAAGCTTCGTAGCGGAAACAACGCTTCGCTCTTTAGTCCCAATGCTTGTGTCATAATCCTTTCTCACCTTGTCCGCCATTCGATACACCTCCTTGCCACGGAGGTTCTAAATAGCAATGCCTATGCCAAACGAATAGGACAGGCAATGCCAAAACGAGAAAAGAGACTGCATACGCGTACAAATTCAGCTATCAGGCCACCCGGACGACGATCATCGTCATGTCGTCATGCTGTTTGGCTCCATTTGCGAACGCATCGGCCGCGGCGACGGTGCGGCGAAGTATCTCCGCGACGGGCAGCGCCGCTTCGGCCTTTAGTTCTTCAAGCATCGAATACTCGCCCCATTCTTCTTCCTCGGCATTCATCGATTCCGAGATACCGTCAGTAAAGCCGACAAGCAGATCGCCCTTTTCGAGTTGTATCTCGCCCTGGTCGTATCGGGCCAGCATTGAAGGAAGCATCCCGACGACAGGGCCGCCCGTTTCGAGGCAAATGACATCGAAATCGCCGCCATTCTGCCTAAGTAGAAACGGAGGATTGTGGCCGGCGTTCACATAGGTTAACTTTAGCGTTTTCGGATCGTATTGGGCGTAAAAGAACGTTGCGTAGCGGTTTGTGGTCGAGGCTTCGTAAACCAGCGTATTTACGTGGCCCATCAGCCCGGCGAGGTCATCACGGGCGTGAATCGCCTGGCCTCGCAAACTCGCTTGCAAACTGGCCATCATCAAGGCGGCCCCAATTCCCTTTCCCGAAACGTCGCCGATCGCAATGCCGAACTTTCCGTCGGGCAATTCAAGAAAATCGTAATAATCGCCGCCGACGCCTAATGCCGGACGACACGCGCCAAAATATTCCAGGCCCTCGATCTTCGGCAATTCCTGCGGAAACAAACGCTCCTGCACCTCGCGGGCAATGTCCAGTTCAGCGTTGAGGCGTTCTTTTTGTGCCGCTTCCCTCGCAACCGCTTCGGTCAGACGCGAGTTTTCCAAAGCAAAACCGGTCTGCGTCGCAACCGACGTCAGCAGTCGAATATCGCTGGCTGTGTATGGTTCCTCAGAGCGCTTTGGGCTAAGGCTAATGATGCCCGAAAGGCCGTCCTTCGCGGCGACCGGCAGCAGCACCTGCGAGTTCAGTTCACGAAGCTGTTCGCGCTCGTCAAGCGATACCGTAGGCACCGACGTCACCTCGGTCATGTCGTCGTATAAAACGATATATCGATTGCCGGAGAGCTTTTTGATCGCTTTCGAGTCAGCAGCCAGCGAAACCATCGGCTGCGTATCAAATCCATGTGAATAGGCCGGAACATAGTTCGCGCCGCTTTTCAGAAGCAACGCGACTTGCGGCACATGCAGCGATTCGCTGATCTTCCCCGCAACCGTTTCAAGCAACGGTTTGGTCTCGACCATCGTCCGCACGTCCTCGCTCAATTCTGAAAGGATCTGCTCTGCATTATATGCCTCGCGGAAAAACCGCCGGTCGATCCAAAGCCGCAATGGCCTGGCGACCATATCGACAAGCGGCACAAGCGCGACACCGCCGACAATGAATGCGATCTGTGTGGCGATGCTTGCTCCATAATTATTGATCGACCACCAAACTAGCATTCCAATTGAAAAGAGCAGCATCATTTGGATAACACGGACGCCGCCTTGCGCGAGAGCGTATTGCAATCCCTGGCGGATAACGACGCTCACGTCCATCGCTCGATAAACAACGATCACATACGCCATCGTCATCGGAAATAGCAACATGAGCATAAGGGCAACTATGGCGACCCAAAACGGAACGATCTCTGTAAAACTTCCTTCGGCACCGGAAATAATGCGATAAATTACGATAAAAAATGACGGCGTGATCGCTACTGATGTGCCATACAACATCACCTTCAATCGCCGTCGTGCGTCGAGAGTCGTCGTTGTACCGGACTTATATCCAAGCGCGGCAAAGAACGTCCCGATCGCGATCATGTTGATAAGCCAGGCGAATTGTCCGTAAATGCTAGGGAGCGGCCCCATGTAGTTGAAGAGATTGAGGCCCGTATAAGCCCGAAGTATATTCAGAAACGTGATAAATACCTGAAATCCAAGCGGGACAATGAGCAGCCATTTAAGCCACGGCAGCTTAATGTCCAGCTTCCACCGTTCAGGGAAATATATTCCAAAAAGCAGCATCGCCGGCGCCCAGCAGGCAAAGAAAATGTCCTGGAACGCCCCGACCAATGTGCCCGGATCCCAATACATTTCCAAGCTCAACGAGCTCAGGCCCAGCAGCACAAAAAGCAGCAGCCAAGCCAGCGGATCACGCGGCCGGACAAATAATACCCAAAACGCAAGCAGAATGCAGATCGTCGGAAGCAGGTAAGCGAAAATGAAATTGGCGGCCGAAGCGGCATAAAAGTTGAAGTCACGCGGGACGGCAATAGGAGTTGCGACCGCTTCGAAGATTTCACGTCCACCGTCCTGCGTTGCCCGCGACATCGTCAGCGATACTGGTTCGCTGCTTTTCAACTTGGCCAACTCGTCGTCCAACGACGCTTCATCGTTAATAGGGCGACCGTTGATCATGTCAATGCGGTCACCAGACTTGATTCCTAATTCCGCGGCCTCGGGCCTTACAGCATACGCCCTGCGGTTCATATAACTAAACGGCAGCTTGGCTTCACGCGAGAACCGGGCCTGCAGTTTGCCCATATTCGCGTAGTGAAGTACCAACGCCGAAAGCGAGAATGCGAACAGCAGAAGGATCGGAATGTAGATCAGCGATCTTTTTGACATTTACGTCGTTTGGCCCCGGAACATTACGGCTTTTTGCCTTCGTTCCATGTCGGAACAAAGTTCGAATTTACTAGCCATTTGATCGGCTCGACCATTGCGTTTATCGAACGCGTCATGTGTGCAAAATCGATCGTGCGCGGTTCGTCGCTTGCCTTGTGATAATCGGTGTGCAGGCCAAAGCTGGAAACCGTGTGTGCAATTATACCCTGTCGCGCAAGCGTATAATTATCGGACCGCTGGAAGAAATTCTGATCAGGATGCGGGTCCTGGACTAGCTTTGCTCCTCGCTTTGCGAGTTCCGGGCCGAGGTTTGAGCGCTCGTAACCGGTAAGCCACAATTCTTCGGGTTTAACCTTCGCATCGGGCCTGCCGATCATTTCGAACTCGAGGTTCGCCACCAACTTGTCTTTTGGAAACGGCAAATTGTTGACAAAATAACTTGCCCCAAAACCGCCCGCTTCTTCACTGCCGAAACAGACGAAATATACAGTGCGTTTCGGCGCCGCGCCGCTCGCCAATGCACGGGCGAGCTCGAGCACCGCGACCGTTCCCGATGCATCGTCGTCGGCTCCATTAAAGATCTTGTCATCACCCGGAGCGGTCGGCCTGACGCCGAGATGATCGAGATGCGAACTTATAAGGATGACCTGCGAAGAAAGCGTCGGGTCGGTGCCGGCGATCTTTCCGATCGCATTCCAGGTGTAAGTCGGCGGTGCTGCCGCAAAAGTCCCTTTAAGTGTAATGTTCGCTCCCTCAGCGATCTTGGACAACTCTTCGCCGGCCTGGGTCGAGGCCGCGAGCAGCGTCCCGAATCTTCCCAATGTTGCTTTCCGGCCGGCAACTTCTGCCCAATTTGCACGGATCTCGTTCGTCTCCAGCATTATCACGGCCGCTGCTCCATCGCGGCTCATTTGTCGGACCGCACCCTGGATCGCCTCGAATTTTGTTTCGGCCGGAAGCGACAAGATCACGATGGCACCTTTCTTTGCCGCATCACCCGGTTTTGCATGCTGGACCGGGCCGGTGATCTCTTTTCCGGCGATCGAAAAGGCAATGAGTCCATCACCCAATTTGATCGAAGTGCCGTCGATCGCAAGTCCTGTCAACGTCTCGCGAACCGGTGCCTGGACTGTTTGGACGTATGTCGGCTTTCCGTCATATCCGAGCTCGCCCGTCGGTTCGAGTCCGAATTGCATAAATTGCGAACCGACATATTCGGCAGCTATCCGCTCAAACTGCGTTCCGCTGCCGCGTCCCTGCATTGCGTCGCCGGCCAGAAAATTCATCTCCGCCCTGACATTGCGTTCGCTGACAGCCGCCTTCGCCGGCGCCTGTGCCAACGCGTGCATGCCAAACGACATGACGGTCGCGGTTATGAAAAGCCGAAAAAGATTGAGATTGATCGATCGTCGAAGCTTATGTTTCATGTTTAAGGTGTGGATAAATAAATTGATCGTTCGGAATTTGGTTCATGCCTGTTTCGTGCAGTTTCGTGATGAATGGGTTTAGATCCTTACCACGAAATATCACGAAACGAACACGAAAACGGAATTGCATTTAATTCGTGTTCTTTCGTGACATTTCGTGGTAAGGATTTAATTTCAATTCGCCAAACCGCTGTAATATCGCCATTTCGGTACCTGGTCTCTCGACAGTTTTTGTTTCGTCAAGATCGCACGCACCATTTCGACCGGGATGCCGCCTTCTTTTAAGATCGCGTCGTGAAAATTGCGGTCGGTCATTTTCTTTGAATCGACAAGGTCATGATGCAGCGAATAGAACTGAAGCCCGCCCATCATATACGCCATCTGGTAAAGCGGACCGTAATCGCCGGCAAACGACCGCCGCACCTCTGCCAATGCATTTTCACGTTCATGCCCGACCTTATTTACGAGCAGATCGACGCATTGTTCCGGCGTCCATTCGCCGAGATGAAAATTCAGCGAGAAAATGATCCGTGCCGCACGGTGTGAACGCCAGAACAGAGCACCGATCTTGTCTTCCGGTGTTTTCACAAATCCGCGGTCCCAAAGGAGAAATTCCCAATAAAGAGCCCAGCCTTCGGTCCAAAACGGCGTGCTGAACATCCGCCGATACGGCCGGTAGCGCGATGTCATAAAGCCCTGCAAGTGGTGGCCGGGAATGAGTTCGTGATGCGTTACGGCGCGTGCAAAATGCGGATTGTTGCCGCGCAGCGACATCATCTTTTGCTCCTGCGTCATGCCGTCGGTCGGATAGGCGACAAGGATCGTTTCGCCTCCAAGAAAGAACGGTGCTACAAGCTGCCGCTCCGGCGACATCATCTCCATCCGCCAGGTTTCCTCGGCCGCTTTCGGCACGGTCACTAGATCGTTCTTCTTTACATAATCGATCGCTTCGCGTGCAAAATCGCGGATCAGTTCCGGCTGCTTGCCAGGTTCGACGTACTTTTGCTTTACGGCCTCGATGGCCTTCATATAATCGTCGCCAAAACCCATTTCGCGCGACGCTTTTTTGAACTCGGCAATGCACCATTCGAATTCCTTGTTCGCGATCTGTACCAATTCCTCCGGCGTGTAAGGGATCATCTCGAACTTCAATTCTTCGATCAACGCTTCCCTGCCGATCGGGTCGCCGATGATCGTTGTCCGGTCATCCGCCGAAATGCCGACCAGCTTTGTCGTCACATACGCCGTATATTTATTCAGCGCGTCATCCGCCGCCTCATACGGTTTTTTGTTCCACCACGTGAACATCGGGTCGTAGAGATTGTGGAAATTGAACCACCCGCGAAGCGTCTGCCTCAAACCCGCAAGCGTCCGCGCCGCACGGTTAGCGACCGTCCGCTTCGGCTTCGCGATCTTGCCGCCTTCGATTCCCTTCTGCGTCTCGACGATCTGCCTTGCCAGCGTATCCAGCAACGCCGCCGTCTTCGCCGGATCGATCGACTCCAACCGCCGCCGCTGGTCCTCAAGATCGCTGATCGTCCGCGCAAACGGCATCAGCGCCGCCATCTCCTCAAACTGTGCCTTTTCCCGGTCGAGTTCGCGCGTCTCGCGCCGCAAATGGTTCGCGAACAGCAGATAATCCACCTGCTCGTCATGGTTCAGCGAATCAAAATTCAACCGCTCAAGCGACGACATATATTCACCATACAACTGCCGAAACCGCTCCGCCCGATTCGCCGAAGTCTGCGCCGAATAAAGCCGGTTAAACGCCCCCACGTCCGCCCCAAACCGCTCGATCACGCCGCGGATCCTCGAGGGAGTCTCTTCGGCATTCGTCTGGTTAGATTGAGCCAGCACAAGCGTGCTTTGCAATAGGCAAACGATCAGGAACGCGGTCAAATAGCGTGCTGTTTTTTTCATAGCAGTAATTGTTATGCGATTTGAATCGGGATTTCTAACGAAGAGAGTACTCGCTTTTGAACGGCCACGTCAATTTGATCTCGCCATCGATGAACTCACTCCGTTCTTCAGCCTGACGCTCCCATGCGAGGTATTGCTCGATGGTGTAATACGGTTTTGGTTTTACGTTTGCGATTGCCATCGCATTCTGCCTTCCAAGTACCAGGTCACGCAAATATCGCCACTCGAACGAATCGTTCGGTCGCAAGCTTCTTCCGGTTGCGCTTGAGATTGTCAATCTCGCGCAAGGTTGCGGCGGTCAGGTAACTCTCGCCGCATGTGGGGCACGAAATTACCGGCACATTCTCGATCACGAGAAGGTTTGCTCCCTTCCCGTAGCTCTTCGTTACGTGAATCAACCTCGCTCCCGATTTCCCGCAAACATCACATACCATTTCTTCAGTTTTCGTACTCATCTTTCTCTCGATAGACCGTAATTATTAGCAACTTTCCGGTTTGAGACAATTTTGCCACAACAACGATGTCCGCGTCATCAAATGGTTTGCCGCGTACGAGATACTTGAAATCAACTGATTCAACATCCCGTTGTCGTTCGACGATGTTACCGTTCAAAATCGCTTGTTCAATGTCGAGAATCGAAAGGCCGTCATTCTCCATCTCCTCCTCGGCGTGGATCGTCATTACATAATCCAATGAACGAAGCTTTGCCCTTATTCTATCGCGAATCCTTTCGAACATAGATCAGATCTCGCTAAGGAAACTCCTGCCTTCACTGAGCGATGTTCCAAAATTCTCCGCAATTGTTTGTCCAATATCGGCAAGCGAACCGCGGGTGCCTAGATCGATGCCGGGTTTGGATGATCTTCCATAAACGAGCAGCGGTGCGTATTCGCGGGTGTGGTCGCTGCCGGGAGCGGTAGGGTCGTTGCCGTGGTCGGCGGTCAGGATGAGAAGGTCGTCGTCGCGCATTGCGGCGAATATTTCCGGCAAACGTGAGTCGAAGTGTTCGAGAGCGGCTGCATAGCCTTCGGTGTCGCGGCGGTGGCCGTAGAGCATGTCGAAATCGACAAGATTGCTAAAGATCAGGCCGCGAGATCCGGCGTTTAGGGCATTAATCGTTTGATCGATCGACTGGTCGTTGTTCTTCGCGGATAGATCCGCGGTGACGCCGACCGAATCGTAGATCGAAGCTATTTTGCCGACGCAGATAACAGCGAGGCCGTCGTCTTTCAGCAGCGGCAAAAGATTAGGCGGCGGCGGAACGGCGTAGTCATGCCTGTTCTCGGTACGTTTGAAATCTGCGGCGTTCGAGCCGAGAAACGGCCGCGCAATTACCCGACCGACGCGGTCTTCGCCATCCAAAATGCGCCGAGCGACCTCGCAGATATCATAGAGCCGATCTAAAGGAATTACCTCTTCATGCGCCGCGATCTGGAACACGGAATCGGCCGATGTATAAACTATCGGCTTTCCGGTTCTTACGTGTTCTTCTCCAAGCTGCTTGATTATCTCGGTCCCGCTCGCCGGAATATTTCCAAGAACACCCGGAACCGCCGCTTCTGCGACAAATTCGTCAATGATCCGAAGCGGAAAGCCGTTCGGATAGGTCGGAAAAGCCTTTTCCAGCACGATCCCTGCCATTTCCCAATGCCCGGTCGTCGTGTCTTTGCCGTTTGATTTAAGCGTACATTTGCCAAAGCTGCCGATCGGATCAGGGACAGGCGGCAATCCAGCAAGTGGCCGGATATTTCCCAAACCAAGCCGCTGCAGATTCGGCAAACTTACCTTTCGAGATTCCAGAATATGCCCGAGCGTATCGGCACCGGCGTCGCCCCAATCTCCGGCATCCGGCATTTCACCAATACCCGCTGAATCCAAAACCATCAAACAGATGCGCGCAAAGCTATTTTTTGCCATTTTTGATAATTGTGCCATTTTTGTCTATAATGGCATTTGCAATACGATCTTGTAGCATTATATAAGTCAAAGTATGAATCAGGATTCGATAAAAACCAAGGTTACGCAAGGCGGGAGAATAGTTATTCCCGCAAGAATGCGTGATGCCCTCGGGATCAAGGTTGGGAAGAATGTCACGTTAACCCTAAAGAACGGATCCCTCGAAATAACGACGCGCGACGAGGCCCTTAGACGTATTGAAGAAATGATGAAGCCGCACATTAATCCCGGCAGATCGGTTGTCGATGAGTTGATCGCCGAACGGCGGCGGGAAGCTCAAAATGAATAAACTTGTCTTCGATTCTTCGGCGATTCTTGCGATATATTATAACGAACCGGGGAAGAAGAAAGTCCGCTCATTGCTCGACCGGGCGGAACCCTTGATCTCAAGCGTTAATCTGTCCGAGGTTTATACAAAACTGCTGGAAGATGGGCTCGACGCCGACAGTGTTTTGGACTCGTTCACTGGTCTTGAGATCGAGGTCCGTGATTTCGACGAGGCGCATGCGATGCGAGCCGCCGCACTGCGGAACGATACAAAAAAACTAGGCCTTTCGCTCGGAGATCGGGCCTGTCTCGCATTAGCGATACACGAAAATGCCGCAGCTGTAACCGCAGACAAGAACTGGGCAAAACTCAATGTCTGCCGGATAGAAGTCATTCGCTAGTGCGCCGGAGCCGTATATCCTTCTCTGGCCCTGACCTGAGTCCCGGCCGGCAAGCCCTTTACATCGACCTTTATCTGCCGATAGGTCCCATCGCGTTTTTCGTTGGATGAGTAATAGCCAAGACTGTACTTTGTGCCTATCTCGTCAGCCACATTCTTAAAGGCCGCACGGGCCTCGCTCAGATCGGCTGCCGGAAACACCTTGCCGCCGGATGTTTTTGCGAGGGCGTTCATCTCTTCAGCGGCCAGCTCATATAGTTTTTTACTCACCGCGAGCCGTTCAAAATTGCCCAGCTGACAAAAATCGCTTGTCGTTTCCATCTTTGGGCCGGCGCCTATCTTTTTGTAATAGCGGCGGATCTGGGCGGCGGAAAATCGTATCGCTACGTGGCAATCGCCAA
>JADLDC010000153.1 GCA_020846885.1 Acidobacteriota bacterium
CGGCATTACCCGGTAGAATAATCAATTCGCGCGGAGAGGTGCGAGAGTGGTTGAATCGGGCAGTCTCGAAAATTGTTGAGCCTTAACGGGTTCCGTGGGTTCGAATCCCACCCTCTCCGCCAGCAAAATCCCTCACAGATCCACGTCATTCAGTTCGTATGCGCAAAACTATGCAGCAAAGAACTACGAGCCGTCCTGTCTTCGTCCTTGTTTTTGTTTCGCTTGTATTGGCCGCGACACTTGGATGTGCCCGCATTTCCGAACTGGTCAAAAAAGGCCGTGGTGAGGCCCCGCCGGTACCGCCGACGCCCACGAATAGCCAACCGGGCCGTACGCCCGGAAACATCGATACCGATCAAGGCGACTCGCTCGTCAAAAAGACGAATTTTTACATCACCGATTGCTATAACCGCTATTCGAACCGGGTCACCGAAAGCCACAACCGGTACGCATCATGGGTAAAGAACCTCGATCAAGGCCCGACCGGCAAGGAATCGATCGTTTACGGCCTCTATGATGTCAATGGCGACGGAGCTGACTGTGAAACCGCGGTCGCGTCGGCAAAGGCCCTGGAGCCGTCAATGCCTGAACTGGATGAGGCGGCGGACAAATATGTTACAGCGCTGAAGGATGTGATCGGCCAGATCCGCGGCGTCTATGCATATTACGAACAGGAAGATTACAAGGACGACAACTTTGCAAAGGGCAAGGCCGCACACGCCGGCTTGATGTCAGCGTTCAAGGCGTTTCAGGGTGCGAATGATGCGTTTCAGACCGAGGTCGATAAGCTCGAGGACAGTGTTTCCGAGAAAGAACTCACCCGGCTTACCGAAGCCGGCAAACACTTTGACGCACTGGTCGTCGAAAGCGGGATCAAGGCGAAAAAGATCAAGAACTACATTCAGGAGCACGAGTTCGAGGCGATGAAGGCCGATGACATAAGCCCGCTGATCGAAGATTTCAGCACAACTGTCGAACAGCTTCGTACCGACGACAGCAAGTCGATGGGCGATAGCTACGTCCGATCGTGCGACGAATTCACAAAGGCCTCAAAAGAGATGATGCGCCGCATCCGTGACGGCAAGAAATTCTCCGACAGCGAACGCCGCTTTATCGGCTCCGGCGCCGGCTGGATGGTTGACGGCTCGCCGCAAAAGGTGATCAAGGCATATAACGACATGATCCAAAGCCGGCAATTTACTCGATTCTGACTCGGGATGAATTCTTTGCCGGATTTTTGTATACTTGGCTCGTCAGGTTTTCGCGGAAAGGTGCAAGAGCGGTTGAATTGGCAGCATTGGAAATGCTGTGAGCCTTAACGGGTTCCGTGGGTTCGAATCCCACCCTTTCCGCCATATAATTAGGTCCCGTCCCGGTTTGATCGACCGAGACGGGACCGTTAATTTTAAAGTTCTATCGCAGAAAAAAAGGAAAAGGCCTCAGACTTAACCGCAACACAGGCTGAAATTGCTACCGTTGCTCGATTCCTCGCCTAGCGGAGTTCACAACTCAAACCTTGTGCGGAGCCTGAGGCCCGGCAATAGAATATCGAATTGCGGCAAAAGGTTAAAGTCACGGGATATGAGTTTGCAGATAGTTTTGCATTACGGGCGGCTCAAACCCTCAACTATCCGCCCCTTGTTCAAAATAATTCGCTGCTCGCCGAAACGCTCAATGTCGGCGGGATTGTGCGTCACGTAAATGAACGGAATGCGGCTTGAACGCTGGGCCGCCTCTATCTCGTCCAGCAGTTTCGTTCTGGTTTCGACATCAACCGCGGAAAGCGGTTCGTCCAGCAAAACGATCGCGGGGTCCGGCGCCAATGCTCTGGCCAGAGCGACACGCTGCTGTTCACCGCCCGACATCTCGCGCGGCAGCCGGTCGCGAACGTGTTCGATGTGGAATGCCGAAAGCAGATCCAGTGCTTTCGACCTCCCTTCCGGCCTATCGCCGCCGATACCGTACGCAATATTCTGTTCGCCGGTCAAATGCGGGAAAAGCGCATAATTCTGAAAGACGTACCCGACGCGGCGTTCCTGGATAGAGATATTCACCTTGGCGCCTGAATCGAAAAAGGTCCGCCCGCCGACAGCGATAAAGCCTTCGTCCGGCGTGAAAATGCCGGCTATCAACCGCAGGGTCGTCGTTTTCCCCGCACCTGAATCACCGCCGAGGAGCGTCATTCCGTTCCGCAGCGAAAACGCGACGTCCAAAATAAATCGCGGCCCGGCCCCGTTGTCGAGCCGCTTCTTTATTTTTACCTGCACGGCTTCGTCACCCATATGCCTTAGACCGGCTTATCCTGTTGGTAATATAGACCGCGGCAACCGAAACCGCGGTCAGGATCAGTGCCAGTATCTGCGCCCGCCGGTCATCGCCTGACGCGACGGCCTCATAGATCGCCAGCGGCATCGTCTGTGTCTTGCCGGGTATGTTTCCCGCGACCATCAGCGTTGCGCCGAATTCGCCGAGCGCACGGGCAAAGCTCAGCACCAGGCCGGCGAGAACGCCCCGTTTTGCAAGCGGAAGCGTGACCCGCCAGAACGTTTCCAACATTCCTTTGCCAAGCGTGTAAGACGCTATCTCGTAATCGGGATCTACGCTTTCAATGCTCGCCCGCGAAGATTTGATCATAAGCGGCAGTGCAACAACGACCGCCGCCGCAACCGCGCCCGCCCAGGTGAAAACGATCGACCACCCCGTGAATTCATAAACAAGGCCGCCGATCAGGCCGCGTCGGCCAAGCAGAACTATAAGGTAATAGCCGGTCACTGTCGGCGGCAGCACCAGTGGCATTGTCAGTATTGCATCCAGCAGTTCTTTTCCGCGGAAGTTGAGTTTGGCAAGAAGGAAGGCAAGTCCAAGGCCGAGGACACCGATGACGGCGGTCGCACAGGTGACCACCAGGATCGAAAGTTTGAGTGCCTCCCAGATCATCGTGCGGCACCGCCGGCGGACCGGAACCCGTATTTCTCCAAAATGGCTTGGCCCTCGGGGCTCATCACCGTATCAACAAACTGTGACGCCGCCCGTTTGTTTTTCGTGTCTTTGATAACCGCTATTGGATAGAGTATCGGGTCATGCCCGCCATCTGGGGCAGTCGCGGCAACGCGAACCCGATCTCCGGCTATCTGGGCGTCCGTTGCATATACGATGCCGGCATCAACTTCGCCGCGTTTTACATAATCGAGGACCTGGCGCACATCCTCGGCAAGAATTAGCTTCGGCTCAAGGCCCTGCTTGATGCCGCTCCGGGTAAATACCTGTTCCGTGTACTGCCCGGCCGGTACCGTCTTTGGGTTTCCAACAGCGATCCGCTTAACTTCGGCATTTGCAAGGTCGGAGAATCCGGCGATGGTAAGCCGCAGCCCGCTTGGCACGACCAATACCAGCGTATTCGCTGCCATATCGCGGCGAGATCCGTCATCGATCAAGCCCTTCGCCGCTAGTTCATCCATTTGTTTGGAACCGGCACTCGCGAAAACGTCCGACGGCGCACCGGCCTCGATCTGCCTCTGCAAATTGCCCGACGCGCCAAAATTGAACGCTGCGTCGTTTCCGGTCCTGGCCTTATACAGCACTCCTATCTCATTGAAGGCATCCTTCAGCGAAACAGCTGCAGAAACCGTGATCGCCGCGTTGTCGCCCGCCGGACCATCTGTACTCGGCCCGCAGGCGATGACACCGCAGAAAACAAGAAAAAGAACCAGCGAGCGCTTCATTTGATCAACTTCCCGCGCTTAGGATCCTAAGGCCAACGACCTGCCGCACCCAACGCGCACCACGCTTTTCGCCGGGCACAATAACACGCCAAGGGCCGTCAGTTGCCGACAGCGGTTTCCCGTCGCGCTTGTCCGCGATGATAATGAGTCTGTCGTTGAAAGCAGGGTCCAGCTCCGGCAGGGCGAAGAGTGCCGAATACTTATCCGCAGCCTCGACCAGCAAATACGTAAGGAGCCTCCGGCCGCGAAGCGACTCGCCGAACTCGACACCACCCATTTTCAGCACGTCGGCCAGGGCAAAGCCCTCGAAACTTGCTTCTGTTCCATGGTCCACCGCCTTCACGGTGTGCCTGGCCAGTTTACGAATTTCAGCCGGGGAAAAAGTGACTGGTTTCGAATTCTCATTTTGAAAAGTGACGCCTGGGACGGCCTGTACTTCCGTTTTCTGCCCCAATGCCTCAATGGCGGCCAGACCAAAGAATAAAAGGCCAATAACAAATGCGTTGAGAAAGCTCTTCGTCATGCCAACATATTACAGGAACATTTTTCGGCTGGCTATCCGGCCATAAAGCAGGTCGCAGTTCTACCGTTGGCCCGAACTCACCAACGCGCCAGTCGGATGACACGAATGATCACGAAGCTGCCGGTGATCCGCCCAAAGTCCGGGCGGGCGCGTTGGCCTCAGCGCTTTTTACTAATCAACGCGTAACTATTACAATTAACCCTGACCAGCCATGAGTTATCAGGTTATCGCCAGAAAATGGAGGCCGCAGACCTTTGAGGAGGTCACGGGGCAGGAGGCTATTACACAGACGCTGCGTAATGCGCTGGAGTATGACCGGCTGCATCACGCGTATCTGTTCTCGGGGGCTCGCGGCGTCGGAAAGACCACGACCGCAAGGCTTCTGGCAAAGGCCCTTAACTGCCATAAAACTGAAGGCAAACCGAACATCACACCCTGCCGGATCGACGCTTCCGATGCTTGCCCGTCGTGCATAGAGATCTCTGAGAGCCGTTCGCTGGATGTGCTTGAGATCGACGCCGCTTCAAACACCCAGGTCGACAAAATTCGTGAGATCATCCTCCAGTCGATCAACGTCGCCCCGGCGCGTGACCGGTTCAAGATATTTATCATCGACGAGGTACACATGCTGTCGACTTCGTCGTTCAACGCTTTGCTCAAAACAATCGAAGAACCGCCGCCAAATGTGGTTTTCATCATGGCCACGACCGAGCTGCATAAGGTTCCGGAAACAATACTTTCCCGCTGCCAGGAATTCGAATTCCGCACGATCCCGCTTCAGAAGATCTTCGATCGCCTAAAGTTGATCGCCAACACCGAAACCATCGCGATCTCAGATGATGCTCTAAAAGAGTTAGCCCGTTCGGGCGAAGGCTCGATGCGTGATGCGCAGTCGAATTTTGATCAGGTCATCAGCTTTTCCGGCGAAACGATCAGTGTTGAGGATGTAACAAAAGCACTCGGCCTCGCCGGCTCTGAGATGCTTATCCGCATCCTGAATGCGATCGCGGAACGGCAGCCGAAAATTGCCTTAATGGTCGTTTCGGAACTGACCTCACGCGGCCAGGACCTAAGAAATTTCTGCCGTGACCTGCTTTCGCTATTCCGCGACCTGCTCGTTTTCAAGGTCTCAGACGGGGACGCGGCCCTCGCCGAATCCGCTGCACTTACACCTGAAGAACTGTCAGAACAGGCCGCGCATTTCACCGAGTCAGACCTGATCCGTTTTTTCAACAGCCTTGCCGAGACCGAGTCGAAATTGCGCGAGGCCACGCAGGCCCGCTATGTGGCAGAGATCGGCCTGGTCAAGCTGATCGAAATGCGCAGCGTGGCCCCGATCGAAACACTGCTTGAACGGCTTGCCGCCCTCGAGAGCGGCACCGATCAGCCGTTGCACGCCCAAACGCAAGCGTCCGCTTCGCCGGTGCCGGAAAAAAAAACTTTGAACAAAGCTCCGGCGGATGAAAAGCCTGTATTTTTCGATCCGCCCGAACCTGCGCCCGATATTCCTCCTGACCCTTCCGAAATGGCTCCTGATCAGCAGGTACAAGGTCCGCCGATCGAAAACGAGGAACAACCGCCCGCTGCCGCTGAACCGGTTGCCCCAAAACGCGCGTACGACCTCAGTTTTCTTGACGGTATTGATCTCCCGCTGCCCGATATTCCGTCGGAAGAATTGGTGCACGCCGATGACGACTGGCTCGACAACGCGCTCGATCAAAAGCTGGCTGCTGCAGGCGAAGAACTTAAACCGCTCGCAAACGCAGAACAGTTATTGGCGGCAGCACTTAAACGACGATCGGATCCGGTTGCGGCCAACAGCGGCCAAAACGGCTCGTCCGCCGCGGCCGCGCCCGCTTTGGATATCGTTCCGTTCACCGCACCCGTTTTTAACGAAACACAAGCCGTTGAAATACCTGAGCTCTCCGCCAACCCGACCGACGAAGAACTCCTCGCCTACGCGAACGCGGATCCGGTCGTGCGCAGCGCTCTAAGGGTTTTTCGCGGTACGATCCGTGAGGTCCGAAAGTTATAGCGTTTGCAGCCAAGATCGTGTCTGTTGGGAACATTGCCGCCGCTCCTTTCGTATTCGTCATAGATTTGGCAGAATCAGTTCATACGAATGAAAATTAGCCTGGCTCGGGCAAAAACGATTTTCTCACTCGCGGTGCTGATCGCCATTTTCAGCACTCTATCCGCATTTGGCCAAACTCCGGAACAGTTCTCGATCGACAAGTCCCCGCTTCCTCCGCCAACAAGCCCGGTCATGGACTACGCCGGTGTTATCGATGCGGCGGCAAAGGCTGCGCTTGAGAAGCGTGTCTTGGATTTTAAGAACTCAACTGGTGTAGAACTGGGGGTTGCGGTCGTTCGGACAACCGGTGATCGGCCTATTTTCGACTATTCTTTGGCGGTCGCACGCGGCTGGGGCATTGGCTCAAAAGAGGATGACAACCCCGGAGCCTTGCTCATGGTCGCGATCGACGACCGCAAATATTTCACACAGATCAGCCGAAATCTCGAGGACGAGCTGCCTGACGGTCTGGCCGGCAGCCTGCAGCGTCAGTTTTTGGTGCCCGAATTCAAAAAGGGCAATTATGCCAAAGGTATCGCTGATACTATAGATGCCTATATTCGCACGATCGAGGCGCGGCGGTCCGGCATCTCCA
>JADLDC010000154.1 GCA_020846885.1 Acidobacteriota bacterium
CATCGGTCACCTCCATTACGATGTCGGCCGTTCGCTGGCCGAACCGGGCTTCGATATCCTGTCGTGTTGTGTCTGTGTCTTCGATGGTGTCGTGGAGAAGGGCGGCAGTGAGGATGTCGATATCATCGATGGCGCCGACCGAGATCAGGAGATTTGCGACTTCGAGCGGGTGGTTTATGTAAGGTTCTTCGTCCTTGCCTTTCCTTTTCTGCCCTGCATGTTTCTTTGCCGCAAACGCCGCGGCCGCCAATAATCGCTTTTCGCTGTTCATCTTGGGCAGAAAGCAAACAAAGGCCAAAGGGTGTCGCCCTGACCTTTGTATTGTATGGCCAGGCCGGTTACTTGATCACTTCGATCGCGATGGCCTGATGTCCGCTGATCAGAAATTCCGCCGGCGGGACCTCGGTTTCGCTGACGATGGTCTGAACGACCGGCTTAATTCCGCCCGCGGTCCGTTCGTTGTTCAATGTTGCAAGGACCGAAGGCGGCAGGTTCGGCAGTTCACTTGAACCAATAATCGCCCCTTTTGTCGTTCGGGAAGTCTGCACATAAAGCCGGTCCGATAACCTTACATTGTTAATATTGCGGATAAGGTCCGACAGGTCGGCAGGCACAAATTGCTGTGATGCTGCATTCTTTTGGATGGCAGAGCCATCGCCGACAATGATCGAAAGCGGCCCGGCGGGCGTATCCGATGGTATCTTGACCGGTATCCGCTGAACAAATATTTGGCCGGATTGCGTACGGGCATATGCCTGGACCTCGACCGTTTCGCCGGCGGCGGCCTGTGTGCGGTCAACGGATATCCTTTGCAGGACACCCGTCCGGCTTCCATCGACCGACGCCAGATCTATCACAATTCCGGCGATGGCCAGATCGTCAAAGTCGCTCTGCATCAGCACCTGTACCGGCGACGCAACGGCCGCGGCCGCCAACTGGGTCGCATTTCCTCCGGCAAAACGGCGGTTCAGCTTGATGGATTCGCGGCCCTTTATTTTGATCTCACCGGAGAGTTCGACCATTGTATCGCCGAGGCTGCGTTCGCGGGCGATGATGGTGTTATAGATCGACATATTGACCAGCAGCGGCGTCAGAAAATCATCGCGTGCAACCTCGATCTCTATTGTCTCCGACAGTCCGCGGCTTGTCCTTACATTCAATTTCACCGGCACCATTTTCGGGGCCTGGCCGAGGCTGCCATAAACGCCTGTCGCCCGGTCCTGCGTCATTGCACCGACCATTGCGTCGGGCACAGCAATTTTGAATGAGTTGTTCAGATTGGGAACAACCGTTACAACGTGCGATTCGGACATCGGCAGGTCCGACGTACCCAGGCTGAGGAACGGGTGCCCAAAGGCGTAGATCTTTTCGCCGTCGCGGAAGGTTACCGTGCCGGCCGCGTTTATGCTGTAATCGCCGCGTGTCAACTGCATCGAAACCGAGGTTCCGCCAACCAGCGTTTTCTCGGTCGCTTTCTTTAGCGGTGTGATCGGTGCCGAACCGCCTGCGGCTGCGACCGGAAGCAAGCCTGCCTCCAGCAGCCGCGGCCCAAATATATCAAGTGTCTGCTGTGAAAATCCGGTAAAGGTGACCGGTGTAGCGATACGCTGAAACGATTGTCCCGCCACTGCCATTAGGGCCGAGTTAGGCGACATTCCTGACGCAAGGCCGCTTGAGGCAAGTTTTGGCATCTCGACAGGAGAGGCCGATGCGGACAGTTCAGAAAACGAGAAGGCGCGAGGCCCGGTTTTTGTTCTGCCTTCAAGGTCCACTTTTTGCTCGAAGATGGAGATCATCTGTTCGATCGGAGTGATCCCGCAGATCGGCTCCTTTGCAAAAGGAAAGCTGTATGAGATAGCACCGACCAATTTTCCGTCGATATAAACAGGCGAACCGGACATTCCGGCAAAAACGGCGGTTCGTTCCGCCTGGCCGCCGCTTAAGCGGCCGATGATAAGGTCCTGTTTCGGCCCGACGCCGCCCGGAAGCACGCCCAATATCTCTACATTGAAAGCTTCAGGCTCAGTTCCGCGAAAAACGGTCCACGCCGTTCCGCGCATGCCTTCTTTTACCGATGACAGCGGAAGATAACGGCCAGAACCGGCAGAAGAGCCGGCGGCCCCCGTTGCCGTACCCTGGCCAAAGGCAGCCGAAAATAAAAGCAAAAAGGTCAGGCAAACAGCAAAGGCCCTTAGGTTGATCATTGTTAAAAACATCTTTCCAGTCAGCGGCGTTTATGGTATCATTTTGGTCGGCACATCTGAAGTTTTTTCTTCGCCCGTATCTCTTAGACACGCTTCCTCCATTTACCGTTGCAAACTCCCTGGTTCCTTTTGTCCTATGGCTAAGTCGACACGCCTTTTGAAAAGCTTTTACAGGCTGCTTTTCCCGATCGTTCTCCTGATCCTTATTGCCGCCGGAGGTGCAGCTGTATATCTTACGTACGAATCATCGCACCCGGTCAGGACAGCTTATCTGGTCACGCCCGACCGATACGGCTGGCTCAGCGCCCGCGGGGCACAGGTGACGGACGAGACATGGGCGAACCGTGATGGTACGCAGGCACGCGGATGGCTGCTGCGAGGATCGGAAAACGCGCCCGCGGTGATACTTTTGCATAAATACGGGGCGGACCGCTCGCACGTTCTTAATCTTGGGGTCAAGCTGAACGAAGCCACAAACTTCACCGTTCTGATGCCCGATCAGCGGGGGCACGGGCCAAATCCGCCGGTTGCATATACATCATTCGGCGGCTGCGAATCTACCGATACAACAGCAGCGGTCGCATTTTTGCATGGGCTGAAGACAGATACCCAGGCCACGCTTGTTGGGAAAGATGTCGGGATATACGGGCTTGAAATGGGCTCGCTTGCGGCCCTGAACGCCGCCGCCGATGACGAAGCGGTAAAGGCCATCGTGCTTGATTCGGTCCCGGCCGATTCGGACAGCCTTGTTGCCTCGGTGATCGACAGGCGCTTTCCGTTTGCAAGTGCGGTGACATCACGTCTCGGCCAGCTTGGTTCGTACGGATACTTTTATGAAGGCTGCTATTCACGCGTACCTGTCTGCGAATCCGCAAAACGCGTTTCAAACCGAAAAGCCCTGCTACTTGCCGGAACCGACGCGCCAGAGTTCCAGGAATCTACGTCGAAACTAAGCAAGTGCTTTCCAACTTCGACCGTGACCGAAGCTAATACGGGTCTTAGCCCTTCCGGATTCAGTGTTATTAACGGTTCTATACCTGTGTCCGAATCATACGACCAGCGGGTGATAGAGTTTTTCCGTACATCGCTGGGCGAACCGGTGATGGTCGCGACGGAAACCCCGCAGCAGCAGTAGCCCGCAGAGTACAACCGGCCGCGCCGTTGTTAGATATCGATCTTCGTATTTGAGTGCCCGTTATGCTGGGCTACCTTGTGGATGGCCGCGCTTTCTTCCATTCGGCCGACGGCTGACCTGAGAATGTCGCGGAGCCTGTCAAATCGATCAAGCGTACTCTCCAGTTTAAGCAATTCGTATTTTACTTCGTTATCGAAATTGAAAGCGGCGGATACAGAAAACGAGAGCTGTTCCGGATCTGTCCGCTGGAGCTCGGGGAATTGGCCGCGGCTGCCGCTTAGGTCGAAGGCCGCACGCGCGACACGTTCAAAGAGGCCAAATATTTCTTCAGCGGCCGTCGCAAGCATGGTCTGATCTTCCTTTGTGTCTTCGAAAAATTCTACTTCCGCTGTCAAATACGGCTTTCCAAGATCGACGAAGTCCAAAATTCGGTAGCGGATCACACCGAGAGTTTTGATATTCGACCGGCCATCCGGCAGCGGCTGGGCCTCATGGACCTCGGCGACACAGCCGATCGAACCTATCTCGGGCAGTTCAAGCCCGGCAGTGTCGGTCTCAAGCAGCGAGATGCCGAACATCTTGTTTTCCTGCTCGATGTCCGTGAGCATTTGCTTGTATTTGGGTTCGAAGATGTGGAGCGGCAATAGTTCACCGGGCAAAAGGACAAGCGGAAGCGGGAACACCGGCAGATGTTTCAACGCTCCGACCTTTTTCCATGCGGCCTCTGACATAAGCTGGTTCAGGAACTGGTACCGACGGCCTGCAGAATGTCGTTTTCAACACTGGTTTCCGCATCGTCAGTTTTTGTTCGTTCGTTCGAAGCATCGAGTTCGATGCCGATAAGCTCGGCAATTTTGTCGGGCGATTCGTCGTTCAGGGCCTCGCGTTTAACGCCGACGATCAGCCGCGCCATTTGCTCACTTCTCGCTTTAAAGCGATTGTCCCGTACGACAAGGTCCTCTATAACGCGGCGTTCACGCATCTCTCGGCCTGAATTCTCGTCAAGGCCCTCGGCAACGGCGTATTCGACCGGTGAGGTGTGATTTTTTATTCGCACATGAAGTGCACCAGTGATCTTTTGGGCCCCGTCGCGTATCTTTTGCAGCTCAAGCAGGGAATTCGGAATGCCGAGCCGACCGGCAAGCGTAATTTCGACGATCGGTTCCGGCTGTCCTTCTTCGGCACGCCGTCCCTGGTTGGTGACCATTTCCAAAACAGCATCCGTGATCTTGGCCGCGTCGTCGTAATGATCTACGTCGAATCGAAGCCGCTGAAATGGACGCTGGCGATATTGATCGATGTGGGTTGCCTTGACGCTGTTTGTCTCATCGACCTCGACCAGATACACGCCGCGCGTTTCGCGATATTCGTTAATGCTCGTGACCTCGATCGATCCTGGATTGAACGCCCAGTTTTCGATCTCATAATTCATATGCGTATGGCCGAGGCCGACATATTCGGTCACGGCCTTTAGCTCTTTCAGCGTAGCGACCGATATTGCGGGCATCGGGTGCGTTTGATGGCCTTCGACGTCGGTGTGCAGCATGAGAATGTGGAATGCGCCATCGCGGCGGTTCTCTCTTATCCCGTCAACAAGCATTGGTATCGCCCAACCGGCTGACGCCCCGTACCAGTGCGAACCGAATATCCTGGCGCGGCCGATGTCAACGAAGCCGCCGCGTCCTTGTTCTTCGTTCCAGCGTTCGTACACGATCCGGCCGCCATCGCTGTTTGTCGGTTCAAGCAAACAGAGCAAGTTCCAATTTGCGAGGCTGCGCAGCCAGCTATACGGGCTGTCAATATGTTTCTGGTCGTGATTGCCCTCGATAGCAACGACCGGAATGCCCGCCTCCTTCATCATCGTAAGGCCCGCGACCGCATAGTTCATCGTCTCCGGCGGAACGCTCCGTTTGTGAAAGAAATCACCGCATATTATGACGAAATCTACCTTCTCATCAA
>JADLDC010000155.1 GCA_020846885.1 Acidobacteriota bacterium
ATGATCAGCCGCAGGATATCGTCCGAGATCGGATAATACGGTACCGTGACCATTCGGCCGAGTAGAGCAGGCTTGAAGGCCTTGTTCAATTCGGGCTTTACCGCCTCGACAATGCCGTCGGGATCAGGCCGGGTATCCGGGTCGGCACAGAGCTTCATTATCGTGTCGGTACCGACGTTCGACGTTAACAGAATAATGCAGTTCTTGAAATCGATCTCGCGGCCCTCGCCGTCTTCGAGCACGCCTTTATCGAACACCTGGAAGAACAGTTCCATTACGTCCGAATGGGCCTTTTCTACCTCATCCAACAGCACGACCGAATATGGCTTGCGACGCACGGCCTCGGTCAGCACACCGCCTTCGCCGTAGCCGACGTATCCGGGCGGCGAGCCTTTCAGGCTGGAAACTGTGTGAGCTTCCTGATATTCGCTCATGTTTATCGAGATCAGGTTGCGCTCCCCGCCGTAGAGAGCTTCGGCGAGCGCAAGTGCCGTTTCGGTTTTGCCGACGCCGGATGTTCCGACCAGCATGAACACACCTATCGGCCGTTTCGGGTCGGTCAGTCCCGCACGCGATGTTCGGATGCGCTGAGCTATCGCTTCCAGTGCGTGGTCCTGGCCGAGAACGCGTTCTCGCAAGGTCTCATGCAGATTGAGGACCGCATTGATCTCATCCGCGACCATCTTGCCTATCGGGATGCCGGTCCAGCCTGAGATTACCTCGGCAACGCTCTGGCCGTTCACTACCGGCTGCATCAGCGGATTCTCACCCTGCAGTTCTTTCAGTTCGGCATTCAGACGCGAGAGTTCTGACCTGAGGAATTCCGTGTCTGCCGGCTTGGCCGCTTCAGGTGCTGGGGCGGCTGCGGCCGCGCCGGATTCTTCCAGCACCGTTCCGCCATCGGCTTCTGCGGTTGCGGCCGCTGCGGCAGGTTCGACGGCGGCGGCCGATCCATTGCCGGCGATCGCGTCCGCGAGCTTGCCGTCGAGGCGTGTCAACTCGAGTTTCTGCCGAATGGTCCTGATCTCATCGACCAGCTTCTTTTCGTTTTCCCACTGTTCTTTGAGGCCGGCAAGTTCCTCTTCGGTCTTGGCACGGTCGGCCTTAAGCTCTTCAAGTCTGGCATCGTGGCCGGCGCCGGTCACTTGTTCGCGTTCGAGCGCTTCTATCTCGGATGTTAGGTTCTGTATTCGCCTGGTCGCATCCTCGACCGGTGCGGGCGTTGCTCCCTGGCCGATAGCGACCTTTGCACACGCCGTGTCGAGTACAGAAACGGATTTGTCCGGCAACTGGCGGCCGCTGATGTAGCGGTTCGAGAGCTTAACGCATTCAACGATCGCTTCATCCAGAATCCGGACGTTATGATGCGCCTCCATCTTGTCCGCGATCCCGCGCATCATTGCGATGGCCTTCGCTTCGTCCGGTTCTTCGACCTTTACGACCTGAAAACGGCGGGCAAGGGCGGCGTCTTTTTCAAAGTACTTCTTGTACTCGGCCCACGTCGTTGCGGCGATCGTTCTCAGTTCACCGCGGGCGAGGGCGGGTTTCAGCAGATTGGCGGCATCGTTCTGTCCGGCGGCACCGCCGGCCCCGATCATTGTGTGTGCCTCGTCGATGAACATAATGATCGGCTGGGGCGAGGATTTTACTTCTTCGATCACGGACTTAAGCCGGTTCTCGAACTCACCCTTAATGCCGGCACCGGCCTGAAGCAGGCCAAGATCGAGCGAGCGGACAGAAACATTCTTGAGCGGATCGGGGACGTCGCCCTGCGAGATACGAAGGGCAAAGCCTTCGACTACGGCCGTTTTACCTACGCCGGCCTCGCCCGTAAGGATCGGGTTGTTCTGGCGGCGGCGGGTGAGAATATCAACGATCTGGCGGATCTCAAAATCGCGGCCCAAGACGGGATCGATCTTGCCCGCGGCCGCTTTTGCGGTCAGGTCCTCAGTGTATTGGTCCAGGGACTTGGTCTTGCCCGGAACACCTGAGGCAACTGGGGCACCATCGGAGACTCCGCCGGTTTCGCCAAGTGCGACCGCGTCGCGGGCTTCGGCCGAATCAGCCGTGATCGCCGGCAGGTCCGATTGCAGCTTTTCAAGCGAGACATGATCGAATTCTTTTGATATCTCGCGGGCGATTCTGGAGAACCGGTCATTCGCAAGCAATGCAAGGACCATGTGGCCCGAACGCACACGGGCCGCACCAAAATCGACAGAAGCCAAAAGCCAGGCGTCCTGTATCCATTGCGGAATGCGGTCGCTTAGGCCGGGCGTACGCGAATTGCCGCTTTTTAGGCGGTCAAGGGCAACGCTCACGTCCTTGGTCAACCGGTCAAGATTTACCTCAAAATGGGCGGCTATCTTGTGGAGGTCCGTATCATCCTGCTCAAGGAGCTTAGCAAGGATGTGTTCGATCTCAACGTCGTAATTCGTCCGCGAAAGACACAACCCCGCCGCTCCCTCCAGCGCGTTCCTCGTTACATCATTCAACCGGCCTACTAAACTTTTTAGATTTACATTCATTTCATTTCTCCTGATACATTTCAACCACAGAGGCACAGAGGCACAGAGGTCAATTCCTGAGCCTTTTTATCCCGCTTTTCAATACCGGAACATGGAAATTTAATAACAAACCGATCGGTTTCTTCGCCATCTTCAGATAGGACAGCAATTGGGCCTCGAATAGGGGAATCATCCTTTCGACCGCTTTGATCTCAAGAATAACCTCGTTTTCAACAACCAGGTCCATTCGATAGCCGCAATCAAGCCTCACACCTTTATAAACAACCGGAAGATCCACCTGGCGGTTAAAGTTCAAGCCCGCGTGAGCCAGTTCGTAACAGAGACACTCTTCGTATGCGGATTCGAGCAGGCCCGGTCCAAGTGCTCGATGCACGTCGATAGCGCATCCAATGATCCCGTCGGTGATCCTATTTAATCTCTGTGTCTCTGTGTCTCTGTGGTCAAACATTAACTATCCATCTGCAAGAGCACCTGTTCGTCGTCGGCTTTGAACGGCTTTGTTTTTAGGAAGCTCGTCCAGCCGAGCATTGGTTTTCGCATGGCCCGAGTGGTCAGGATCGTGCTCGGGACCTGCTTTTTCTGGAGCACGAGCCGCACGTCGAAATCCAGCTCAAGGCCGACCATGAATTTTACGATCGACCGCATTGGCTCGTGGGCCGAACCGTTCGGCAGAAACGCCTGGAATTTTTTGAAATCGAGCGGCCCGAGCCGTACACGAAATTTTGATTGCTGATCCCAGACGCGTGTGCCCGCGATCGCGCTGACGCCAAGCCTGCTGTTTTGCCTCCCGACCATTGTATAGTCCGACCGCTCAAGCACAAGCCATTGCCCGCAGAATTGCCCGATCTTTGCCCTTGTGTCGAAATAGTCCGACAGAACGTTCTCGACCGCATTGCACGAATGCGGTTTTTGCGCGATGAGCCCGGCATAGGGAAGCAGCGATTCGTCAGGCACGCTCATGCGCCCGCGAAGGCCGCGTGTTCCAAGGCCGACAAGGTCGAAGAGATATCCGGTGAACTCATCCTTGCCGCGTTCGTAGCCGACAGGAAAGCGATATTTCCGCCACGCCCGGTAGAACATCGAGATCGCGCGATGCGAGAAAATATCAAGGAATGCCCAGGCGGACGTGTCGCGATGTCGTATGCGGTCGAGGACGAGATCGGTATAGGGCTGCGGCAAAACGCCGCTGACACCGACCATGCCCATAAAGTTTACCAGCATCTCAAGCCGCTGTTCATCGGTCCTTTGGTCTACGGCTTCACGAAATTCGTGTATCTCACTCGCGGGAAAATCAAGCGCGACGCGCGAGCGAAAGCGAACGACCTCTTCGTTCGGCATCGCATTACGGCCGACCGGTCGTTTTTCAGGGAACGCCTTTTCGAGCAGCCGAACCGCCTGGAAAAATTCAAAGCGGTATGGCTCGTCGAGCAGCACTTGATCTAACGGTTTGTCCGTCATTGCTTAGTTTCTTACCACAGAGTCACGGAGACACAGAGAAAGCGATCTGCAAAATCTGAATGCGAATCACAGGACGCATCCTGAACTGGTCAAAACTACAACAGGTCCTGTTCGGCGGCCCGCGGCTGGAACTCTTTTATAACACCTTCACGCTGTTCGGTCTTTAGCACCATCTGATTGAATGAGTTCACCGTTGCGTAAAGGCCAAGGAATCGTTCAAGCACACAGGCAAAAAGGAACATGCCGCTGCCGACGAACTGTTCCTCGTCGAACGTCAGGGTCGTCTCCATCCCGCGCACAAATCCGGCCCCGACGCGGCCGCCGATCTTTCTCACGACTTTTCGCGACTCGATGCCGGTAATGCCGAGGATCTGCTTTCTGGTCACCGAGGAGTCGTTAAAATTATAAAGATGAAGTATCTCCTGGAGCGCTTCCGGCGATATGTCCTCGCCGTTGACGAGCGACAGATAATTTAGATTCAGGTGCGAGATTAGCCGCCACTGTGCCGCACGCCGTTGAGGCGGCCGGATCGTTTCTGTCGGCTTTGTCAGGCACCGGACACGCGAAAGTAACGCCGTGCCTTCGATCTCAAAATCACCTTCGCGGCCGCCAAAGGGAAGTCGTGCGGGCAGGTCGCGATTTGTGCAGGTAGTACGAATATTTAATACATCGACCGCCGGTACGCGCGGATTGAAATTCATATCCACCAGCGACATATACATTTCCGACCCTTCGTCGCCGGGCCGCTGCGAATCGCGCCGGACGCCGTACCAGAACGCCTTTTCCATCTGCTCGCCAAAGGCGTGCCGCAAGGAATAGAAGGGGGAAAACTCGCGCGTTGTGTTTGTTCGCGGATCGTTTGAGATCACATCGTCTATGGAGTAGATCTCGGTCGTCGATTGCCGGTGCACATCGGGAATGACCTGATATTCGTATTTTTGCTGCGAAAGATAGACCGGATCGGCCAGGCGCTGGAACAGGTTGACGATCGGCGTACAGCCCATCATAAAGGTCTCGGCAACGACCGGAGCTATCGGCGGCGTGACATCCTTCAGGTGGATCAGGATATCGAAATTTCCGCCAAAATTTGCCTCGATGGCCTTATCAAGGCCAAACACATCGAAAAACAGGAATTTGTACGGGAAGGAAAAATATTCCGAAAGCAGGCGATATCCGGCAAACGAGCGCTTGGTGAACGGGAGGACCGCTTCTTCTTCGGCAAAGCCGACCTGTTTGATGGCGTCCTCGGCCGGGATAAAGACAGGATCAGGAAGCTTTAGCTGCAGATTTGTCAGCGTCATCAACGTCCTTTGGCCGAGCGGCGATTCCTTTGGCCGGAACTCGACCGACGTCGCATGATTGAAAATTATCTCATAGAGCGGGAAGACAAGCTGCGGATCGCCGTTCAGATAGAATCTCAGCGACTTTGGCCGGTCCTTTTCGGCACCGACCGTCATCTCGGACAGGCGGGCGTCGCCAAAACACTTCAAGCTTAGCCGAATGTACGAATCGGCGTACATCCCGCGCGCGTCTTTGGGGGCCGGCGATTCCAACGCCGCGGACTCCAGGACCAAAGGAGCAAGGTCAACATCGTATGCTGTTCGAAACCGGCACGGTGTCCCGTCCACCGGCCGCGAATTAAGCCGTGCTCCGCGTTCCATTCGTTGAACGGCCGTCAACTTATCGTCGGCCGATCCGAATGAGAATTGCACGATCGCCATTGACGGGATCGGTGCCAGATAATGCGGATAGAGAAGGTTGATGA
>JADLDC010000156.1 GCA_020846885.1 Acidobacteriota bacterium
CAATTAGTGGTGCCGAGGTCAATACCTATTACTTTACTCATTGTTGGAAGTTCCTTTTTGGTTCGGATTGGGAGGTGCGCCCCACGCCGGATTACTGTCCATTTTCCCCTTGTTCCGCGATCTCGCCATTACGCTCGATCGCAAAATCCTCTGTTGCGGCGTCGCCGCCTATCCCTGGGCCATCGGCCCCCGCCTCAGGCCTGTCGCCGCCCGTACCCTCATTCGGCTTACTCACGGCGCCCTGCGCGACCTTTACCATCGAATGGCGAATCACGTTGTCCCCGATCCGAAACCCGCGCAGCAGTTCCGCGGTTATCGTATTTGCCGGCTGGTCGCTGTCTTCGTCGATGGCTACGGCTTCGTGGAGATGCGGATCGAATTGGGCACCGACCGTAACTATCGGCAAAATGCCCATTCCGGCCAGCACCTCGTGGACCTGTTGATTGACGAGTACGATACCGTCAAAAAACTGTGCGAACTCAGCCTGCTTTTCATCCGACATCTCGGACGCGCATTGCAGCGCCCGATCGAGATTGTCGAGCGCCGGCAGCATTTCGGTCGCAAGATTGCTGAGCTGCCGTTGAAAGGTCTCGCTTCGTTCGCGTTCGGTCCGCGCCTTGAAGCTTTCAAAATCTTTGAGACGCCGCTGCGAATTGTTGTAGAGTTCGCCGCGTTCTTCTTCAAGGCCCGATATCTTGGACTTTAACGCGGCGATCTCGGCCTCAAGCTGCTTGGTCCGTTGATCTCCTGCGGCGGCAACGGCGGGCTTGACGACGACAGGCGGCTTCTGGATAGCGATCTCCGGACGCATAAAGTCCGGTATCTCATCACCCTCAAAATCCTCGGCCAGCTCAATGAACGTCGTTTCCGCCGTTATGTGAAGGTCCTTCTCTTTCGCCTCAAGCTCGCGCATGAAATCATCGACAGCGGTGGGCTCATCGACCAATTCTTCGTCGGCCAGTTCAAAGGCGTATTCGGAGTTGTCTTTGTTTTGGTTTGGGTCCATTACAGGTCTCGCGGGAGATTCCAGCAGGACGGAAATGATGATCCTATTGTGTGATTGATTTGCCGGCCCCGGAAGGCCAGCGGTTTCGGATCAGTTATTCGAAAGATGCTTCGACATAACTTTTTCGAGGGTGCGTGCGACGTAAGAGACGATCGAGATCATCCTTGCGTATTCGATCCGGGTCGGCCCAAGCACGCTCAAGGTCCCGACCGCCGAACTGTCACCAACCCGATACGGCGCCGAGATGAGCGTGCAGTTCCGCAGAGAAGGCGTACGGTTCTCGCTGCCGATCATCACCTGCACACCGCCCTGGGCCGATGCATCGCGGCGGACGCATTCGTTCAGGATCTCAAGCAGGCGAGAACGTTCGCCGATGGTCGATAGAAGCCCGCGAAGGCGTTCAAGATCGGCAAAATCGCTTTTGGTGAGAATGTTTGACGTTCCGTCAATGAACAACTCACCCTGGCGGTCGTCCTCGTCCTCGATACTCTGAGAACAAAGGATCACGGCCGTTTGCAGCAGCTTGTCAAAAAGGGCCTTTTCCTCGTGCATCAATCTTAGGATCTCAGCACGGATTTCGGACAGGCTTTTTCCGACAAATTCCGCATTCAGATAGTTTGCGGTCCTTTCGAGTTCCTCTTTCGAAAGTGAGATGTTCAACCGGATGATCCGGTTATGAACAATGTTCGGAGCGGAAACAAGCACCACAAGAATGCGGTTCTCGCTCAGATTCACGAACTCGATATGCTGCAGGCGGTCGCTCGCCAGGCTCGGCGAAACAACGATACCTACGTTATTTGAAAGAGCAGAAAGCAGCTGAGAGGTTCGTTCCATCAGTCTGTCAGGTGTGCCTGAATACTCGTTCAATCCGAACTCGCCGCCTATCCGGTGAAGATCGTCGTTCGAGATACTCAAGACCCCTAAAAGATTGTCAACAAAGAACCTATAGCCGCGATCGGTCGGAATTCGGCCGGCCGATGTATGGGGCTGTTCGACGAATCCAAGTTCTTCGAGTTCACCCATCACACTGCGGATCGTAGCCGGGCTCATTCCTGCAACCCGCGCAAACTTTTCCGCCACCGTCTTCGATCCCACTGGCTCGCCCGTGAGAAAATGTTCGTTGATTATCGCTGAAAGGATGGTCCGTCCCCGCGAGTCAGGAAAACGCGAGTTTTTCTCGACCGTTAGGTTTGGTCCGAAGACAGCCATTCTATCACGGTGGGTTTGTCGCAAACCGCCCGAGAGCGGTATGCTTTCCATTAACAGGAATAGCATTTCAACCTGTTACCTGTCAAGATTTATTAGTTAAACTGTGATTAACAACGGCGAAAGGAACGCCCTGCAAAAACTGACGCGTATTTACCGGGAGGCCTTCGAATCGTTTGATAACCACCGCGAAAGCCCTCCCATTGAGGTAGAATTCTATCCGTACACGGCAATAAACCACACCATTCGCATCCGCGATGGCCGGGTTTATGTCCGCATCGGCGACCTGTGCCGCGATCTGCCGACCGATGCACACGTCGGGCTTGCCCATATCCTTGTCGCCAAATTGCTCCGCCGCCGTGTGCCGAAATGGGCTCGCGATATCTACTCCGACCAGATCAAAACGGCCGAGATGCGCGAACGTGCGTCGAAAAGCAAGCTTGAACGCGGCCGAAAGATCGTAACCACCGACAAGGGCGAGGTTTACAACCTGACCGAGATCTTTCGTGATCTAAATAAAGCCTATTTTCGCGGACGTATCGCAAAACCGGTCCTTACGTGGTCCACGCGCAAGACCTACCGCATTTTGGGCCATCACGATTCGACCCATAAAACAATTGTCGTCAGCCGTTCGCTTGATTCCATAGATGTGCCGAAATACGTGGTCGAATACATAGTCTTCCACGAAATGCTCCACATAAAACACCCGACCGTACATCACAACGGCCGCCGTTATAATCACACACCCGCATTCCGGGCCGATGAGGAACAATTCGAATATTTCGACGCCGCTGAACGCTGGATCGAACGAAACGTGCGGAAATTGAAGCGGAACGCGAAGAAAAAGTGATCATCATTGTCCGCGATTCCCGAAAACCTCACCTGTCAGCGCCGAGCTTCTCAATTATCGCCCCGATCATCCCGAGGTCAGACACCGTCCGGCGCTCGATGCCATTTTGATTAAATCGTGTTTCTGTCGTATAGATCTGAGAGAGCACCGCTTCCTTATTGCTTTGCGGTGAGGAAAGGATCGAGAGCAATCCGCCTCCGGCATCTGATTCCGTACCGTATGTTGCGATCGGGGCCGACAGATTCGCAAGAAATGCATTTGCGGAGACTGTTACAAGATTCTGGCCGCTATTTCTTGCGGCGAGACACCGTTCAACGCTTTTTGCTTCACCGATCACGACGTGGGCCTCGACGACCGCTGCGGCGAGTTCCCCATCCGCAGACCGCCACATCTCGGCATTTTCAAAGATCTGAGCCGGTTTCGATAGGTCAAGTTCCTTTGCAGCCGATCGTTTAAGCAGGGCAAGATCCTTTATTCGTGCTATCACGGCGACTTCATCTCCATCCGCATCGAACCGAACTGTTTGCAGCGTACTC
>JADLDC010000157.1 GCA_020846885.1 Acidobacteriota bacterium
CCCGTCAGTTCCGCGGTCATTTTACGGACATTCCTCCGAAAAATATCTTCAACACTTCAGCCGCCATTGGTGGAAGCTGGTATGTCTTTTTTGAAAGGATCCAGTTCGTCACCATCTCGTCCAGTGCACCGTAGAATATCTTTGCGCAGACGATCGGCTTAATATCGGTGCGAAAAACGCCCGCTTCCTGACCTTCCACGATCGTCCGCCGAATAATGTCGAGGTATTCGGCAAAGCCCGCTGCAGAGAATTCCTGCATGAACTTGGTCGAGCCTCTAAGTTCAACCTGAAAGACGATGGCAAGGTCGCGGTCGGCGCTGAGCTTTTCAAGATGCAGTTCGGCAATGCGTTTTAGCTTGAGCTCGGGGTTCGTGATCTTTTCGATCAGGCGTCGTCCCTCGCCAATGAACTCGGCCATCATTCGATCAAAGATCGAGTGGAGGATATCGTCCTTGCCCTTGAAATACAGATAGACCGTTCCATCGGCCACGCCCGCCTCGCTGGCGATGTCCGACACTTTTGAATTAAAGAACCCTTTTCGGGCAAATACCTTTATTGCGGCACGCAGAATTGCCGAGTGCTTGTCGCTGACACCATTTTTGACGGACGCTGGTCGTGATGAACGAGTCATGAATGTTTTATTCGCGAATGAATGGCCTGATATGAATGAATGCTCATTCATATATGTTTCAGCCTATAATGAAACGCGATTTGAAAGCAAGGAACAAACGATGTCGGAACTCTTTTCTTTATGCTTTTGTGTTTAAGACAAAGTCAGAGCCCTAAACACAAAGGCCGCGAAGGGAAGACACAAAGAGCACAAAAGGGTTCGCCTCGACGGGCCGGATGGCTGGGAGCTATTTGTTGGTATGCCTGGAATTGAAGAGGCCGAAATAAGCGAAGAGTGCGGCGACAAATACCCGGGCCGCGACATTCAGCCAGATCGCTGAGCTTAAGCCGCCTGCATAGGCATATATTTCGACGGCCGCCGTGGAAATATGAAATACGATGATGGTCAACGCAACGGCGCGCAGGGCCTTGAATTCATGAAGCGTCGCACCAAGCAGCGAGAGGGCGGCCATGCTGATCTCGGATGCACCGAGCAAGTAGCAGAGGAGATATTGTTCAGGTTGAATTGCGATCCCGACAGCCGCAGGTATGACCGACGGCGCCGCGATCAGCGTCAGGCCTGCGGCAAGCGTGATCGCCGCGTGAATGATGAGTAAAGTTTTGAGAACCGTTGGACCTTTTTCGGCTTGGCAGTCAATGGATAAAATGGCGGAGAGGACAGGACTCGAACCTGCAAGCGGTTTCCCGCGGTAGTTTTCAAGACTACTGCCTTAGCCAATTAGGCTACCTCTCCACACCACATCGTGACCTCTGATGCCCAGGATATCCTGAACATAATGCAGTGCATTGCATACACGGCAAAGCACATTATATTCATTCAGATCTACTTTGTCATTCACGATCGAACGGTACAACTGGCGGTTTTGCGTTAATTTCAACTCTTTTCGCCCACCACCGAGAATATGATTGATCTCGAGAATCGCAAACTCAGTACATCCGCAATTCGCACATCGTTTGCCGCCGAGCCTTTCCATTGCACGCTCGCGAACCCGCTGGTGCTGTTCCCGCCAGAGACGTCGTTGTTCGTCGACGTTGTAATCGTTGGCCTCCTTTCGACGCTTTCGCCATGCGATCATGTACTCACGCATGTACTCGCGGTGCTTTTGGCTGCCGTTTGCGGTTGCTCTGTATCGATCATGTTTTTCTGCCATATCCGCAAACCATAGCACATAAACAGGCTTACCATGTATGGTTAGGCGACAGGGCTTTGGGGTTGGATAGTCACATGGATTTGGCGAAAAAAAATCCCCGGCTGGGAGTTATGCAGCCGGGGTACACAAGAGAGGAGCGAAACTCGCCTTGGGGTCGCGCTCATTCGGACGATAACAACTGTGAGATCTCGGAATCGAGCTTGGCGGTCTTGTCCCAGCCGTTGCTCTTTAGCGCGATGGTGCCGCGCTGGTCGATAAGAAAATACGCAGGAAAACCTATATTGATATTGCCGCTGCCGTCCATATCGGCGTATTTCAGAATGACGCCAAAACTGTTTGGCAAAATATTGAAATTGAACGGATTCTTTTTCAGATAAGGCTCGACCTTAGCCTGATTTTCCATTGTGGCCGCGAGGAAGACCACGCCTTTATCGCTGTATCGTCTTGCGACCTCGTTAAGTTTTGGAAGCTCGCTGTGGCAGATCTGGCAGCGCGTGGACCAAAAGGTCAGGACAACCACCTTGCCTTGCAGCTGGCTTAGGTTGTATACCTTGCCATCCAGGGATTCCGCGTTAAAATCAGGCGCAGCCACGCCCGGCTGAAGCTTTTGTTGGGCAAAGGCCGCGGCCGCCAAGAGCGTGAGGATCAGGATCAAGTTCAGAAATCGCATCGGTACCACGTACTGCAGAAGGTTGTTTGATGGTGTTCAACGCATTTGAACACCTAGTTTAAACATACTGCGAATATCCGTCCAGTTCAGAAAAATTATCCGGCGGCGAAACCCGTACTTCTTCGGGCAAATGGGGCGGCCCGGTGGGTAGAAATGGGTCGAGAGCCGGACGGGTTAAGTGTTAAACTCTACCCAAATGTTTCTCGAACTGATTGAAGTTGAAAACTTTCGAAATCTGGAAAGCAACGTGCGTTGTGGACACGACTTGAACATTCTAGTCGGTCTAAACGGACAAGGCAAGACAAATTGGCTTGAGGCAATAAATATTCTCGCCACCACCCGTTCGTTCAAGACATCGCGTTTGTCCGAGGCTGTACGCTTCGGTGAGGAAATGGCGATCATCAAAGGCCGCGTCGGCCGTACCCAGGATATTCACCGCGATCTTCAGGCCGTGATACAAGGGAACAGCAAGTCCTTTTTTGTCAATGGGAAGCGGGAACCGGTCAACAATTATCTATCGCAGCTGCATACGGTAGTTTTCAACGCCGACGAACTAGAGGTCGTGCGCGGACACCCGGAGGCCCGCCGCCGTTTTCTCGATCATGCGATCGTCTCGATCCATCCGCCATACGTGCAGACGCTGGCAGATTACGGCCGCGTGATAAAGCAAAAGAACGCTCTGCTGCAGGCGGCGCAGGACGAAAAGATCTCGCAGGAAAAGGCCGCCGAGCAGCTTGAGCCGTGGAACGAACAGTTGATCACGCACGGCACGCGAATTCACCGCTCGCGCCTCCGCTATGTCGAACGGTTGAACGAGGCCCTTGAAAATAGCCTGTTTGGCACCGAGCAGATAGTTATGCGGTACGCATCTTCCCTTGAGGGAAAAGGCGATCTCTCGGACTACGAAGGCCTTCTCGGGGAGCGGCTCAAACTTCGCGTCCAGGCCGAAACCGCGGCCGGTTACTCTCTGATCGGCCCGCACCGCGATGACCTCGATATCGTCCTTGACGGCCACGACCTTCGCAAATATGGCTCCGCCGGCCAGCAGCGAAGTGTTCTGCTGCTCCTGCAGCTTGCGAATATATCGGTGTACAACGCACAACAGCAGGAGTATCCATTGTTCTTGCTTGACGATATCGATGCAGAATTGGACTATCGACGCATTGGGCAATTGCTGGAATTTCTTCATGGCAAAACCCAAACTTTTATTACCACATCGAAGGAAAGCCTTGTCGAGGGATTTGGGACAGAGGCGTCTGTTTTGGATGTGATCTCGGGGGCGGCAAGGCCGCGATAATGCGGCCGCTCAGACCGGCATTTGCCCTGTTAAATTCCCCTCAAAAATGGTATAATTTCCTTTTGGGCAGATCGTGGAAATTTGTTCTATATATGCGAGTTAAACGCGATATCGCGGATCGGGCCTGAGGCGTTGCCCTCGTAGCCGAAAGATACGATATCAACGTGGTTTTTTCTTAAGAGGTAATACATAAATTGGCAAAAGCAAAGACAGATTATGGTGCGGATGCGATAACAGTGCTCGAGGGGCGCGATGCGGTGCGCAAAAGGCCCGCGATGTACATTGGTTCAACGAGCGAACTCGGGCTGCATCATTTGGTTTACGAAGTAGTAGATAACTCGGTGGACGAGGCCCTTGCGGGCTATTGCGACACGATCGAGGTGACGATACATATCGATAACTCGGTCACGGTCGTCGATAACGGACGCGGAATCCCGACGGATATGCACAAGCAGGAAGGCCGGTCGGCGGCTGAGGTCGTTATGACCATCCTGCACGCGGGCGGCAAGTTTGATTCGAACTCGTATAAAGTTTCGGGCGGACTCCACGGCGTCGGCGTAAGCTGCGTTAACTTTTTGAGCGAAACATTAAAGCTTGAGATCTGGCGCGACGGCAAGACCCACGAGCAGGAATACGAACGCGGAATTCCGGTCGCGGCACTAAAGCAGACCGGGACGACGACAAGGCGCGGGACAAAAGTAACCTTCAAGCCTGACCCGGAGATATTTGAAACTACGGTTTATAGTTTCGAAAAACTGTCTGAACGCCTGCGGGAAAAGGCATTTTTGAACAAAGGCATTCGCATCATCATCAAGGATGAGCGTGAAGATGAAGAGCGGTCGCATCAATTTTACTATAAAGGAGGCATCGCGGAATTTGTAAAGCATTTAAACAAAAATAAGAGCCCCCTGCACGACGAACCCCTTTATTTTGAACAAGTTAGCGATGATCTGTCAGTCGAGGTGTCGATGCAGTATAACGACAGCTACGACGAAAAGATCTTTTCTTTCGCGAACAATATCAACACGGTGGACGGCGGAACGCACCTATCCGGCTTTCGCGGTGCGTTGACGCGGACGATCAACGCCTATGCCGAATCGAGCGGAATGCTCAAGAACTCAAAGGTCGGGCTAAGCGGCGATGACGTGCGCGAAGGCCTGGTGGCCGTTATCAGCGTCAAACTTCCGCAGCCGCAGTTCGAGGGCCAGACGAAGGGAAAGCTGAATTCGCCGGTCAAAGGCCCCGTCGAGTCATTTCTGAATGAAAAGCTGGGCGAATTTTTTGAACAGCATCCGAACGTCGCGAAAAAGATCGTCGGCAAGGCGGTCGATGCGTCCCGGGCCCGGGAAGCAGCGAGAAAGGCCCGCGAGATCGTTCGCAAAAGCGCCTTGAGCGGCTCTGGATTGCCGGGCAAACTTGCCGACTGTCAAGAGAAGGATCCGGCACAGAGCGAACTTTATATCGTAGAGGGCGATTCGGCCGGCGGGTCGGCAAAACAGGGCCGCGACCGCAAGAACCAGGCCGTTTTGCCGCTCAAAGGCAAGATCCTGAACGTCGAAAAGGCACGGCCGGAAAAAATGCTGAGCCACGGCGAGATCAAGGCCCTGATCACGGCTCTCGGCACCGGAATCGGCAAGGATGATTTTGATGTCAGCAAGCTGCGTTATCACAAGATCTGCCTGATGACGGATGCCGACGTGGACGGCAGCCACATCCGCACGCTGCTGTTGACGTTCTTCTTCCGCCAAATGCCGCAGCTGCTTGAGAACGGCCATGTTTTTATTGCCCAGCCGCCGCTTTACAAAGTAAAGAAAGGCCGCAAGGAAGAGTATCTGAAAGATGAGAACGCAATGTTCCGCTACCTTATGCGGCAGGCGACCAGCGATGTGCAGATAACATCAGGCGACCGATTGATAGAGGGCCGCGAGCTTTCAAAGGCGCTCGATCAGACCAAGGAATTCCGCATTTACGCCGGCCGGCTTGCCCGCCGGCTTGGCAATGACACGCGGTTGGTCGAGGTTCTGCTCGATGCTTTTGCCGGCAAGGACGGCATTCTTGCAGGGAATCACATTCGCCTTAGAAAGATCTTTGACCAGGAAGAGCTGATGGCAAAGGTCGAGGGCAAACTTGCCGACGCCGGGTTTAATACCGAGCTGACAAGCGATGAAGAGCACGGCCTGTGGGAGATAGACATTGCGTATCCGAACGGTTTTAGCCTGACCATTGACTGGAACCTCGCGAGCTATGTCGAATTTCAAAAGGCCGTCGAGCTGAAAAAGACACTAGAGGCCGACTTTCCCGGCCCGTTTGTTCTTGGTGAAAACGGCACCAGCGAAGCCATAAAGACCCGCGAAGACCTTCTGGAAAAGGTAATGGGCCTTGCCAAAAAAGACCTTACCATCCAGCGTTACAAGGGCCTTGGTGAAATGAACCCCGAGCAATTGTGGGAGACCACAATGGATCCGGAGAAACGCACGATGCTTCAGGTCCGCGTCGAAGACGCCATCGAAACCGACGGCATCTTTACAGTCCTAATGGGCGACGCCGTCGAGCCGCGGCGAAGGTTTATCGAAGATAATGCCCTGGATGTGAAGAACCTGGACGTTTAAGACGACCGTCCAACTGAACCTCTTTTTAACCGGAGTATCGGAACCGCCTGCGTTGGCCGCGGGCGGTTTTTCTATTTGTCGCGGAACGGGCTTCAAAACCGGCTTCATTTGCGGCCCGAAAACCCGCTAGGAAGCAGGTCAACCTATAGAAACGATAAAAAGGGTAAAATCGGTAGAACGGCTGCCGCACGGGTGGGTTCGACTGTGGTTTTTCTTTCAACGCAGAGACGCGGAGACGCTGAGAGGAAGAGGAAGTTTTAGCCGCGGATGACGCGCGGATCTTTACGGATAGAAATCATGGAGGTTTCAAATCGATACGCAACCTGCGCGCTCCTGTCTGAAATTCTCTGCGTCTCCGCGTCTCTGCGTTGAAAAAAACCATTGACACGCGATGCAACATTGTGCTATCTATGATACGTCCGTTTTATCGGATGAAACGATTATGGATAGAGACTTTGAAAAATTCCACGGCGGGCCGACCGAGGCAACAAACACCCGGCTGCATGTCACCATTAGCCCGGCCAACTTGATCCTTCTCAACCGCAACATCTATCACCTGCTCGGCCGCCCGGCGGCGGTTTATCTGCATTACAGCCGCACCCGCGACGTTATCGCGCTCGAACCCTCAAGCCCGCGTCTGCCGGAATCATTCCCGGTGATCGCCAACCCAATGAACTGGCGGATCAGCGCCGCCCCATTCTGCCGTCACTTCGGCATACAGATCGACACCCAGCTAAAATTCATCCGCCCCGAGATAATCGCAGGCGTCCTCCACCTAAACTTGCGCGAAACCGTCTCAGTCGGCGGCCGCAAGAGAAGGAAAAAGAAATAGCTGCCCATGCAGAGACACTAACCGGTCATCCCGATCGTTACGTACTTTAGTCCGCGGTTTACCAGCGACAAAAGCAGGAAAGAATATTTGTGACTTACAAGTGTCATTTGTGCTACATTGTATCTATGGCAGACTATTTGGAAACAACTGCGACGACAAAAGGCCAAGTGGTGATCCCGGCGGCGATAAGACGGAAGCTTGGGATAGAGAGCGGCACGCGCATTCAGGTCAAGGTCGACGAGAAGAACGCGCAGATCATTCTCAAACCCATAACCCGCGAATACATTCACAGCATGCGTGGGCGTTACCGTGGTTCCGGGCTTCTCGATGAGCTTAATGCGTCGCGCTCTCGGGACCGGGAACGAGAGGAGAAAAAGATCCGTAGAAAATGAAAGCCCCGAAAGCATTTGTTCTCGATTCATGGGCGATCATGGCTTACCTCGAAGACGAACCTGCCGCGATCGCCATAGCCGACATGATCGCTGATGCTCCTTTGCGAGGCACCGCTTTACTGATAACCGTGGTGAATGCCGGCGAAGTGTGGTACACGATGGCGCGCCGCCGTTCAGTCCACGACGCCGATCAGGTAATTCGGTGGCTCCGCGAGATCGGGATCGATCTCGTAAACGCGGATATGGAGTTGACACGAATAGCGGCCCGCTACAAAGCAAAAGGCGGCATCTCCTACGCCGACTGCTTCGCCGCCGCACTTGCAAAACAAGCCGGCGGCACCCTGGTCACCGGCGACCGCGAGTTTGAACAACTGCAAGAGCAAATTTCGATCCTTTGGCTGTAGGGCGACAAAAGTGAAGCTGTTTGAAAATTGGACAGCACACGCAGTGTGGAACAAAAGTGAAGGTAGTTGAGGGAACACCGAAACGAAGTTAGGTTCAGATTTGAATTAAGTCGATCCTTCATTATCGCCAACTCCTTCGACCCGCTCTTCCCGCGACACGCAGAGGAAATGAAATTGGAACGGCAAGGCCGTACGCACGTTGGCCAACTGATGATCTACCGGCGTTTCGTCCGCTGGCCTCTGCCCTCCAGCCGCTTCACCTCCTTCTCAAAGTCGCCTTGAAACTCGCGGTCCTGACCTATACGAAAAATCGCGTATTGCTTTTCGGCAAGTTCTTTTGCGACCTCGTGCGAAACCTCCCCTGCACTGGCAAGTACCTCGTATTCATTGAATTTGAGAAACGCATCCAGGCGTTCGACCCAATCCGACATCTTCATGGGGATCTGTCGTGCCGCCTGGTTCTCCGCAAAGTCCAAATACATAGTTACTATTCGTTCCAGCTCCTTTATTTCGGATCGGTCGAGGTAGTTCTTTGCTATCGATACGTCCGACTTCATTATTTTTCCCGTCGGTGCCTGCTTCCAACTCGTCAGGCCCATTGACGGTTTTGCGGCATCTGCGCGACGCGCGACGATCTCTGCGGCAGTCTGTCCCGTTACCGCCCAGTGCAGTTTATTCTGGACCGTCTTGAAAAACGTCTGTGTTACGTTTGCCGATCTGTCATAATCGATACTGCACTGCTCATAGATGTCGGTGATCTTGAGATAGAAGCGCCGCTCACTCGCCCGGATCTCACGAATCCGTTCGAGGAGTTCGTCGAAGTAGTCCTTACCAAAGCGCTTGTTCAGTTTCAGCCGCTCATCATCGAGCACAAACCCTTTCGTCACAAACTCGCGAAGCGTCTGTGTTGCCCAAATGCGAAATTTGGTCGCTTGAAGGCTGTTGACCCGATAACCGACCGAGATTATGGCGTCAATATTGTAAAATTCAACATCGCGGGCAACATCGCGATTCCCTTCTTTTTGAACTATTCGAATTTTTCGAATAGTTGAATCAGTATCAAGTTCGCCCGATCCGAAGATCTCCTTCAGATGATAGTTTATTGTGGGAACTTCGACGCCGAAAAGCTCAGCGATCCTCTTCTGATTCAACCAAAACGAATCGTCCTCATACACAACCTCGACCCGCACCGTTCCCTCGGGCGTTTCGTAGAGGATGATCTCACCTTCTCGAAGGCCGTCCGCTTTCTTCATATTTTTCATCAAAGTTCAGCAAGGAAATGGAGCCTCGCAACCGCCTGAGGGCTGTCAGCCAGCGAAAATCGTCCAACAAACTCGGCTTGTGGTTCGTCATCGTCCTGGTTCACTTCGCTGATCCAGGTTTCTTGTTGCTGAATCTCCCGAATAATGAAAACGGCTAATGGCCATTAGACCACGTATGACCCTCCAGCCCTCGAGCCCTACTTTGCTTTTACTACCCGGAGATCCGTCACCGTGGCGTCGGTGTTGTGGGCGAAGCGGATGCCGTAGGTGCCGTCGGTGGACTTTAGTTTGCCGGGGGCGACTACTTCGGAGCGGGCGAAGCTGGCGACTTGTTTGTTGTTGATGGAGCAGGAGATGGTGTCGCCTTTGACGGTGACGGCAATATGTTGGGTGACGGGCTGGCCGACGCCGGCGGCTTTGTTTACGGATGGGTCGGCGATGGGCCGGCGGCCGCCGAGTTGGAACGGTTCGGGGCCGAATCCGCGAAAGATGAACGTGCCGTTGCCGTAAGCGGCGCAGTAGAGATAGCTTTGCTTTTCGGTGCCGAGGTCGTTGCCGCCGATCATGATCCCGTACGGATGCGGATGATCGTTGATGCTCATGTACTTCGGCTCAAGGAATGTCGCGCTGACGGTGTAGTCGCCTTTGGCCTTGTTGTCCGGGTTCCAATAGGTGACGGCCGGGCCGGTCGTGACGTGAAAACCTTTTCCTTCTTTGATGAACTTCGCGCTGTTGAGCGTCGAGCCGGCCGTCTTTTCTTTGGCGTCGATCTGCCCGGTCCAGCCTTTGACGAAAACTCCGCCGTCCTTTACGCCGACGGCCCCATCACCCGCCTGCGCCGAAACATCAGCGGGCCACACAAAAATGAACGACAATGCGACAAATGCGACGAGTAGAGCTGGATTTTTCATAGTGTCGAAACACTATCACCAAACCGCCGCCGACTCAATCTGACAATGCCTAAAAGTCTCAGACAGCATGTTTCTTTGCGTACTTTGCGGCTTTGCGTGAGACCGGGGGTTAGACTCACGCAAAGCTCGCCAAGGACGCAAAGAGACGCTAAGCAGACAGGGCCTGCGTAAAAGTGTCCTATTCCGGATCGTTCGGGTTGTTGAACAGCACGCCGTGTTAGTAGATAAAAGTATTCGGGATCGGCTTGTCGCCAGCCTGGCCGAAGGGCCGCGAGATGATGCCCGCGGTTGTGCCGACGATATACCAGGTATTATTTGACGGCCTGAACACCGCGATATCGGCTTTGCCGTCGCCGTCATAATCCGCGGGAACCGGCATATCACCTGCGATGCCCCATGAATTTGAAACGCGGTAGCCTTCCGTGCTGCCGATCCAGTACCAGAGGCCTGTTGAAGGCCGAAACACTCCAATATCTGTTGTTAAGTCACCGTCATAATCGGCGGGTGCAGGGATGTCGCCTGCCGCACCGAACGCCTTGAATGAGAATCCGCCGGCGTTCTGGAAATACCAGGTGTTGTTCGATGGCCGGAACACCGCTAGATCGGCGATTCGGTCGTTGTCAAAATCTCCCAGAACCGGCCGATCTCCTGCTTCGCCAAATTGACGCGAAGTAAATAGGCTGCCGGCAATAGACCTGGTGTACCAGGTATTCGTTGACGGCCGGAATACGATCAACTCCGCACGGCCGTCACCGTCGCGGTCGGCGGGAAGCGGCAGGTCACCGCTTTCGCCCCATTGAATCACCTGATACGTCCCGCCGGAGGTTTGGAGATGCCATTGGCCGGTCGATGGCCGCCAAATGGCGATGTCTGTCTTTCTATCGCCGTCGAAATCCGCCGGAGCCAAGAGATCACCCGCCGCACCAAAGGGACGAGCTGAATAACCGGACGAATTCGCCAGGTACCAGGTATTGTTCGCCGGGCGAAAGACATTGATATCCGCCCGGCCATCGCCGTCGAAATCAAACCCTGTTTGCGCCGGACCAATGGTTACGTCTTCCATCCGCAGCTCGAACGGGCCTGAGTCGTTTGGCCCGGCGACCGGCGAATCGATGAACAGATGAAGCGGCGTGTTCAACGGTAGGGCATCAAAAGCGCCCGCATCAAAAACCACAGGCATGCCGGGCGCAGGTGCAGTCGCGATCAGGCGCATGCTGCATGGTTGATTTTCGGTTCCGGCCGGACATCCGCCGAAGACGGTCCCGTCCAGGATATAGATCATCGGGCGGTATGTTGGGGACGTTGTCGTAACCGAAATACGCGGGTTTGCGCCGCGTCCGGCGAGTGAGAACGAATAAATATGATCGGGCCCGCCGGCATTGTACGCGTAATAGCAGTAATAGTACCAACGCGTCTGATTTACCGTATTGTTCGCACCCGTCGTGTTGCCGGTGGCGACGTAGGGAGCGGCGGCGGTGTAGTGGGCAGCGGGGACGCTTTGTCCGGGGCAATCGTCAGTTCCCGCCATCAGCAGGAGGCTCTCGGGGTTTTGGCGTTGATGCGGCAGACGAAAATCGCTTTGCCGCTTCAAAAGATCGGGCTTTGTGCGGCAGTTTGTTTGGGTGATGTTGGCGATCCGCGCCGACGGTCTTGGCCTGGGCTTTTCCGGGTCGGTGGCCTGAACTGTCTGCGGCTGCAAGATAGTCGCGGCCGGCAGAACAGCAAAGATCGATAAATAGCCAAGCTGGCGACGCCGTGATGCCAACCACCCAGCTAAGTACTCGCTGCCTGACGGGACGAAGTTTCCAAGAATATTGCGGCGTGTTGGGTCATGTGTTTTCTTGCTCATATTGTCGCTCCTATAAGCCTATTCGGCTGAAGTCAGTTGTCGGATAATGTCGGGCCAGGGCGCGGATGCGTTCCTGTTGTTTCTCGCTAAGGCATCTTTTTCCGCGTCCGGCCACACCTTTGTTGAACCGGTTCTTCCGGCCCTGTGATTCGATCTCTACAATTCGTTGCTCAAGGCCGCGCCGGGCGGCACCGAGGCCGTAAAACTCAAGGACCCGGAGCACACAGCCCGGTTTATCGGCGATCAGATCCTCGTAGGTCAGCCAATGGACATCGAGGCGATCGTCCTTTTCAGCCAACGACCATGACGCGACGAACTGGAGAAACCATGGTGCGAGATTATCTATCAGCAGATCTGTCTTTGCTTCCGGGCCCAGTTCCGGCCATTCGCCGCGAAAATACGAATGCCGAAACGCGCCCTGGTCGTAAAAATCAACAAGGCTCGCTACGGAATCCAGGATGTTCCGTACGAGCACGACCGGCCTGATGCGGAACGCCTGCATCAAGTGAATGTTCGCGTCGGACGCGCGACAATGCTGCTGCGTGACGGTGTCGATGCAGGCGGTGTCCCGCAGGGTCGGCAGATATATCTCCTGCTCGAACTGCCCCGGTGAATAGACCATGAACGCATCGCGATAGCCGGTCAGGTCAACCAATAGATTTTTGAGAAATGTTGATCCGCTCTTTGGAGCACAGGCGATAAAGATATGCCGCCCAAGGTCCTCCGGCCGAAGGTCGGGTGCAAGATCCCCAAGCTCCGCCGGCCTTCCGGCTGCGGTGAGTGCATTGGTCAGATTCACGTATGATCCCGCACCTGGGAAGATCGAGATCGCCTTACGGCAGCACACTAGGCTCTGTTCCGCCCAGCCGCTTTGCAGGAATATGACGGAGAGTCCCTGATACTCACCCGCGAATTTTTGAAGGAATCCGCTGTCCTCGGCCATCTCGCCTTTTATCTCGAGCCTTAGCGCCGCACGCAAGAAATCCAGAGATGTTGCGGTATCTCCACTTTTGAGGCGCTGTTCGATCAAGAGCTTATAGCTCAGCAGCAGGTTATGGACCAGATGATCGTAAAACGGCTGTTCGACAGATAGTTTTTCCAAGGCGCTCTGAAAGAACGTGATGGCCGTTTCCGGATCTTTGCGTTTGAGCGCATTGGTGCCGAACTCGACCTCTTGTTGTACGGTGCTGTAGATATCCGCCCGCTGTGCGGTCCCTTCAATTATTTGGGCACCTTGCTGCACATGCCTCCTTAAATCTCACGGACCGCAAAGCCGCCAACGCCGCGGTCCGTGAGGTTAGAACAGCCTTTCCGGTATCACGAACATCCTCGGCGGCCTCCCTGGCAGGGCCTAAGGGCGTGGGCCCAGACGTAGTGGGCGATCTCGGTTCCGGCGTCGGCCCCGACCTCGTCAGAGTTGCGGAAATGAATGCCCGAATAAACGCGGGCGTCGATCACTTCGTTTACGCCGTCGGTGAACGTGCTCCATTGCCGGTTGATGCCGGTAATTGTTGACGAGATCGGGATTCCCGGGCTTTCGCCAAATGTGTTGGACATTATCACCGCCATTGCGCTGCTGTTCATCGTGTGGCCTGACGGATATTCCGGATGCGGCGGCGTCGCAAATAGCGGTGTCCACGCCGGATCGGCGTCGGTCAAAAGGTTTCTATCTTCGGCACCGCGGCGGATAGCGGGCTGCGGCCGCCAATTGTTATAGAGGTATTTTGCGTTCCAGCAAACGATGGCCGCGTCCGCCACCGCAATATAGACGAGGGCGTAAACGCGGGCACGCGCCGAGAGGCTGAGGTTTCGCGAGGCAACAAGCTGCCGCAGCGGCTGGTTCCAGATATCGGTCGGCGAGCCGCGCCAGAAGGTCGCGATCCGGGTTTGCTCGGTGGTCCGCGTGGAGCTGTTTATTGAGCCGACCGCTTTTATCTCATTGTAATCGCTCGCGTATTGCTCGCTGTGGATGCTCGGCGGCGGCGGCGGTAAAAACTGTGTATTGCTTTGAAGCACCCATGGGGTTACTTCGCCCCAGCCGGGGAGCAGGGCAGGTGCACTTGTCAGCAGCACCCAAACGCCCGGCTGGCCGGCGCGCGGGGCGGTGTAGTTGTATTGAGCGGAAGCGGCGCCGTCGCCCGAACGTGCGGCAAGTATCGAGGCTGCCGCCCATTGGCCGTACGCGATGCCCGGATCCGACGGGGACAACCCGTTTGCCGCAAGTGATGACAGGAACATTGCGTCGAGCGACGCGGCACTATTTGGAAAAAGATTCCTGAGTGCGTGATGGGCCGCTGCGATGGCGGCCGCTTCCGGTGACGCACCCGCGGGTGCAGGTGAGGGTGGGAGATAGGTCCGATTCTCACGCGTAATGCCGTTGACCGCGTCGTGTATCGCGACGTGAACAATAGCCATCGGGCGCGTTTGGCCTGTGGAGGAAAGCCCGGACGCGGGCAAGAGTGCCAGCC
>JADLDC010000158.1 GCA_020846885.1 Acidobacteriota bacterium
CAATAGTTTTTGGTCCGCAGAGCCCGTCAATTACGAGCTGCGGGCTTGGTCCGCCGTCGATCGGGGCGACCTGGTCGAGGCCGTATTGGATATTGTAAACATCGTCATACACGTTTGCCCCGCCCTGGCCGACCGGCTTTGTGATGACGATGTCGCCTTCAGGCCGCTTGGGATCGAGGTTCTGATTTGACTGACGCCGGTCCGGCAATATCTTACAGTCGCCGTCATCGAGCATGTGTGCGCATTCTCCCATTTCATCCCAGCCTCCTTACGCGTGCTTAGCTCTAGACGGAATGCTATGCAGGCTTTTGCAACGTTCTGCGCGGTGCTTGGCGAAAACTGGGTCCGGCGGTAAGCTCCCGCCCACCGTGCTCTCCATGTTTGACACCCCGTACTGCGGCTCAATACACTTTGCACGTGAACCCTGATCCGGGCCCCGCCGACGAGAATACCGCACAGCCGACAGCCGGAATGACGACCAAGGTCGTCAAGGGAACGCTGTGGACGCTGTTCGGCGTTATTCTGCCGATCTGTTTTTCGGTTGTTACGACACCCCTGCTCACGCGCCTGCTTGGAACGGAAGGCTACGGACTGATGGTGTTGATATTGCTAATTCCGAACTATCTTGGTTTTGCCGATTTTGGGATGAATATTGCCTCGACAAGATTCGCCTCTGCAGCGTTTGCCGAAGGTGCGCCCGCAAAAGAGGCGAGGATCATACGGACAGCCGCGGCGATCTCTCTGGCTGCGTCTTTGCCGCTCGCTGCGGCGATCATCATCTTTTCCCGGCCTATTCTTGCGTTATTCAACATCCCAGAAGCCTTGATGGATGAAGGCTCGCTTGCGCTTAAGCTTGGGGCCGGCATTCTGGTTGTCAATTTCCTGAATATTATCTTCAATACGCCTGCATTGACGCGGCTTCGAATGGACTTGAACACCTATATTACGGCCGGCGGTCGAATTGTCGGGCTCGTCGCCGCGCCTATAGTTGTCTTTTTCGGCGGCGGCATTCTCGGAGCGGTCGCGGCAACGCTGGGCGCTTCGCTGGCAACTCTTGCTGGCCATTTGTTTGTCGGGGCGCGGCTTCTTCCGCAAATGGCCGGGTTTTCGATCGATCGGGAGTCGCTTCGTCCGATGATAAAGTTCGGATCATCGATATTCGTTGCTTACGTTGCGGGTGCGGTGCTGATGAACCTTGAAAAGCTCGTCCTCACCCGGGTCACGTCGGTCGAAACATTGGCATACTACTCCATCGCGGCGGCCTTTGCGGGGATGATGGGCGTTGTCTCGGCGTCGATGGCCCAATCGCTGATGCCGGCGTTTTCACAACTTCAGGGCGCGAAGATGCGGCCTGCGTTGAATGCTCTGTTCTCGCGCGGCATTCGTACTGTACTGATCATCCTTCTCCCCGTGTTTGTCGCGATGATCCTCGGAGCCAGGACATTTTTCACTTATTGGTTCAGCCCGGAATTCGGCCGAGAAAGTACTTTGCCTTTTTATATAATCGTCCTTGGCTTTTTTTTCACGATGCTTAATCATTTTCCGTACACCGCGGTGCTCGCAGGCGGACGGTCAGATATACTTGCGAAGATCTACTGGGCAGAACTCATCCCGTATTTGTTTCTTGTGTGGTGGCTTGCCGGTGAGTTTGGAGCGGTCGGGGCGGCTGCGGCATGGAGCACAAGATGTCTTGTCGACTCGGTCCTGATGTTTACGCTTGCCAGGCGCGTTGGCGGTGTTCGATATGTTCCGAAGAATGCCCCGCAATTCTTCGCCGCGGCCGGTATAATGCTAATACCCTTGGCGGCGTATGCATACTCTGGAGAACTCGGGCCGCCCGTCATAGCCATCGCACTGGCGGCAGGCGGAGCTTATGTATTTATTGTTCTGACCAAAGTTCTGGAAAGGAGCGAGATCGATTGGCTGCGACGCAAGGTTGATATCTACTTAAGGCCGAGTTAAGGCGGTGTTTTCGATCTGAACGGACTGATGGACGCAAAATCCGATCTCAACGGCCTTCTTGAGGCCCTTTCGCAAACGCGGGCCCTGGTAATAGGCGACGTAATGCTTGATCGTTACTGGTGGGGCAAGGCGTCACGGCTCTCGCCTGAAGCGCCGGTGCCGGTAGTTGCGCTCGAACGCGTTTCAAATCGGCCGGGCGGAGCGGCGAATGTGGCGGCCAACATAGCCGCCCTCGGTGCCGAGACAAAGCTCGTGGGCGTGGTCGGCCCCGACGAAGGTGCCGCAAGCCTGCGCGCGTGCTTGAAAGATCATCAAATCCTCGACCGCATGCTTCAGGGTTCACCAGAGAGACGGACGACGACCAAGACACGCGTACTTGTTCACAGCCAGCAGATCGCTCGTGTAGATGAAGAAACCGACAGCCCTCTGACGGCGGCCGAAGAGCGAGAAATACTTCGACAGATCCCGGAACTGGTGACCGAGGCCGACATCGTTGTGCTTTCTGATTATGCCAAAGGATGCCTGACAAACGCGTTGATAGCCGCCGTTATCGATGAGGCGCGGCGGCAGGGAAAGATGGCGATCGTCGATCCGAAAAGCCGCGACCTTGCCAAATACCGCCGGGCAAGCCTGCTTACGCCGAATTTGGCTGAGGCGTTGAACGCGGCCGGTATCGAAAAAGGCGGCGAAGAGATGGCCGATCAGGCCGCCGGGCAGATACTTGCCGCAACGGCGGTTGATTCATTGCTGGTCACGCTTGGCGAACACGGGATGAGGCTCTATCGCCCGAACGAACCTGCGGTGCATTTTCCGTCACTGGCACGCCAGGTCTATGACGTTACAGGTGCGGGCGACACCGTCGTAGCACTGCTGGCCGCGGCACTTGGAGCAAAGGCTGGCCTTCATTCCGCCATAACGCTCGCGAACATAGGCGCCGGACTGGCGGTGGAAAAGGTCGGTACATCGGTCATCGGCCTTGATGAGCTCCGCGAAGCCATCCAAAATTCTGCATCTTGATATATTCAGCCCCAGCCCATACACTTTCGATGTGATGCAGAACGTCGCCGAGCCGCCGGCAATAACAAGCGAGAACATCCCAAAGACCGCCGGAATGACCACAAAGGTCGTCAAGGGCAGCCTATGGACCCTCGCCGGCCAAATTGCCCCGCTCGCCGTCTCGCTCGTTGCGACGCCCTTCACCATCCGCCTCCTCGGCGCCGACGGTTACGGCGTACTGATTCTTGTCGGGCTGATCCCGACGTATTTGGGCTTTGCGGACCTTGGGATGGGAATCGCCTCGACGAAGTTCGGTTCCGAGGCGTACGCTGCCGGCGACGCGGAAAAGGAGGCACGCACCGTCCGAACGGCCGCCGTGCTCTCACTTGCCCTCTCTGTACCCTTCGCGATCCTGATCTTCGCACTCTCGGGTTGGCTAGCGACGCTCTTTAACGTGCCCGAACACCTGCACGCCGAAGCTTCACTCGCGTTGAAGGTCGCGGCTTTCACTTTCGTGTTGAATTTTCTGAATAGTATCTTCAACACGCCCCAACTTGACCGCCTGCGTATGGACCTGAACACGTTCGTGACCTCAGGCTTTCGGATACTCGGCATCGCCGCAACACCCTTCGTTATCTATCTCGGCGGCGGCATACTAGGCGCTGTTTTGGTTCTTTGCACCGGAACCTTTCTTACACTCGTTGGCCACATCTATACTTCCGGCCGGTTGCTGCCTCGCCTGTACGGCCTAACTTTCGATCGCGCGCTCTTTCGCCCAATGGCAAAATTTGGCGGTGCCTTGGCGTTTGTCGCAGTTGCGGGCATACTCCTTGTCCATAGTGAAAAGCTTTTTTTAGCCCGTCTTACTTCCGTTGAAGCTCTGGCGTTCTATTCAGTTGCGTTCACTTTTGCCAACATGGTCACCCAATTTTTTGTTTCGCTTATTCAGTCGCTTCTGCCTGCCTTTTCTCAACTTTCCCATCCTGAGAGGAGGGTCCAGTTCAACCAGCTATTCGAACGGATTATTCGACTTAATGCATTGATCATGTTTCCTGCACTGGGACTCTTGTGCATTCTGGCAAAGCCCTTCTTTTCGATCTGGGCTGGCCCAGATTTTGGACGTGAGAGCACAGTACCCTTCTACCTACTTTGTTTTGGGTTGATGTTCAATCTGGTTGCCAACATCCCTTATTGCGCCATTACCGCGTTGGGTCGGACGGACATCTTGGCAAAGGCGTATTGGATACAGCTTATCCCCTATCTGTTCATTGTTTATTTTCTCGTTGCAAATTTTGGAATTTACGGAGCTGCGGGAGCCTGGAGTATTCGAATGATCCTCGATGCGATGATGCTTGCGGTTATCGCGAAGAGGGTGTTGCGCGTGTCGTTCGGCACCAAAGCGCAAATCAGAAAACTACTCCTTTCCGGTGTAATCCTATCGATCATACTAACCATCGCAGTTGTGTCTCATGGGGATCCTATCAGGGTCACTCTTGCCGGCAGCATAGGAATTCTCTTGTTTGTAGTTCTCGCTTGGAGGCATTTGCTCGAGCAAGCCGAAAAGACGTGGCTTCTTTCGCAGCTCGCACCGCTCGGATCCGGTATTTTTCGGACCCGCCACTAATATGACCTTTAGACGAATCCTGTCGGCGATTTTTCGACGCCTCAATATGCCTATACTGCAAAGCGATGACTGGGTTAACTTTTATCGGCTGCGAAAGGCACTTGGGGACACACCGCGGTATCGAAGCGGATCGGTCAACATAAATGGCTGGGACATGGAGTATGTCGATGCCGCATCGTTCATTTCGGCATTTGATAACGTAGTCGTGCAGCGCACCAATGACTTTGTGTCAGAGCATTCCACCCCTTTCATCCTTGACTGTGGTGCGAATATCGGGGTCTCTGTGATCCATTACAAGCGGCAGTTTCCTGATGCAAAGATCATTGCATTTGAGCCGGACGCAAAGGTTTGTCAGGTACTGAGAAGGAATCTAGCGGCAAACAATATATCAGATGTCGAAGTTGTTGAAGCAGCCGTCTGGAAAGAGAATGGCGAAACCGAATTCTTTTCAGAAGGTGCGGATGCCGGCCGGGTAGATCCGGATGCGGCCGAAACCGTCAGTTTGGCCGACACGCGGCGTCTGGGTAATCGAATCAAGGTTCGAACTGTTAAGCTTGATGACTTTCTGCACGAACCTGTTGATTTCATTAAACTGGACATTGAGGGTGCCGAATCCGAGGTGTTGGCAGCAAGCGTAAGCAAGCTTGCGAACGTCCGCGCGATAGTCGTTGAATTTCACCTGACCACTTCGAAGCCAAAGCAATTAGGCGTCGCGCTGATGTCGCTTGCGGCCGCCGGTTTTCAAGTGAGTGTCAACTCCTACGGGAATGTTATTACGTTGCTTAATAAAGACACGATCGTTAAGAATGATGTTGAGTTTGATCAGTATTTGCTGATCCACGGTTGGCGATAGGTTCGGATGAAGATTCTCTTTGCGGCAATGGGCCAGAGCGTTCACTCCGCTCGGTGGATCAACCAGATCTCAAACGAGGGCTGGGATATCCATCTGTTTGATTTTCTCGAGGCGAGCGTCTGCCCGGAAATGCCTGCTATAACCACCTATACGGTTCATCCTGCCCCAACAGTATTGTGCGACAAGGTCCGATCACACAACACATATCCTTTCCGCCGAGGGGCCGGATTTACAAAACGATATTCTCCTAAATTTATTCAGTCTTTCTTTTTTGGATCGCGGGTCCGAAAGTTTGCAGAAGTTTATCGAAGGATCCGGCCGGATATTGTTCATTCGCTCGAAATGCAAAACGAAAGCTATCCGCTTCTGGATGTGAAGCAGATCTTGGGCGATGAGTTTTCAGTGCCGTGGATCTATTCGTCCTGGGGAAGCGATATTTACTACTATCGGACGAAACCCGAACACCGCGGCCGAATTCGCGGTGTATTGGAAGCATGTGATTTTCACCTTGCGGATTGCGCCAGAGATATTGATCTCGCCCGGCAGTTTGGTTTCAAAGGCGAAGCGTTGGGGATTTTTCCAACTGCAGGCAGCTTTGATGTTGGTTGGGCCCGCGAATTTATTACTGTCGATCGCCCTTCAGAACGGAAGTCGATCGCTCTCAAAGGCTATCAACACGAGCATGGCCGGGGCCTGACGGCCCTGGAGGCGTTGCGGAGCGGTGTTGCTGATCTAAAGGGCTATACGTTAGAGGTATATCTGCCTGTTCCGTCTGTCGAAGAATCCGCGAGGGAATTAGCCTTGACCGCCGGGATCGAACTAAAGATCTGGAAACAGACACTAAACCTCGAGATCCTAAAGCTCTTTGGACGCTCAAGAATAGGATTTGCGTTGAGCATTTCAGACGGGACACCGAACACTATGCTGGAGGCAATGATGATGGGGGCATTCCCCGTCCAATCCGACACGGTCTCAACTGCGGAATGGATCGAGGACGGTGTCAACGGGCTTCTCGTTCCGCCCGAGGATCCGATAGCAGCTGGAAAGGCGATACTTCGGGCGTTGTCCGACGATACACTGGTCGACTCCGCTGCACAGATCAATAAGGAGTTGATGCTGAGCCGTGTAGATACGGCAGTCAACAGACCGAAGATAATCGAACTTTACAAGAAAGTGTATGCTGAGCAAATAGATCGAAAGAAGATGAATTAGAGGTAAACAAACTGTCAGATAAGAGGCCACATTTTTCTGTAATAATTCCAACCTACAACCGCGCGCACTTGCTTCCGATGGCGATCGAAAGCGTGCTGCAGCAGTCGTTCGAAGACTTTGAGATAGTAATATCGAACGGCGGCTCAACGGACAATACGGGTGATGTGGTAAAACAATTTTCCGATCCGCGGATCAAGTATCTTGAATCAGCCGCAAGATTGTCCGTCGGAGACAATTATCAAACCGGACTGGAGAACGCCAGCGGCGAATACATAACATTTCTATCTGATGATGATGCGTACACTCCCGCATTGCTCCAGACTGTCAAGCGGGCCATTGATCAAGAAGGTGCCGAGATCGTTGGATATCAGTATTGCCGGTATTATCACGAGGCACTCTTTGATTTTGGGATCGATGTTCCGAAGAATTCGCTGTTGATCGCTGAGGGAAGCCGGAATGTTTCGAGATTTTCTGCTCGCGACGCTCTCCAGCAGGTTTTATCGATCCATGCGTTAAGTTCGGTCCCCGTGGATCCGCGTTTTATTTGTCCGTATCTTTCAAATGCGGCATACCACAGAAGTGTCTTTGACTCTCTTAGGGCAAAACGCGGCAATCTGTTCGACATGGTTCCCGCCGATATATATCTGGCGGCAGCGGTTTTTTTTGAAGCTGGTTCATATCACTGTCTCGACCAGCCTTTGCTGGTATGGAGTAACTGGGAAGGAAACTCAACCGCATCGGCGGAGCGTACCGGAAACAAAGTCAGCGAACACTACAAACGTTTGCTGAACGGTAGAACTCTCGAACACACCCCGTTGAAATTTCCGTTGGCCCTAAACTGTGGTGCAAATGCCGTTCTTGAAGCTGTAAAAGAACTGGACGAGGATACGGTGCCGATCGATTGGGACACCTATTTTATTAAAACGTATGAGAATTTCGGGTATCTTGAAAGCGTTGGCATAGATATCGGCCAAGAAAAAGAAGAATTTAGGGCTGCCCTTGCAAAGCAGCCGCAAAATATCCGCAAAAGGGTCAAGCGGTATATATCTGCGCCCATGACCAAAGCAAAGGCACTCTTGAACTCACGGCTGCCAAAGGCCGCGACCGTATTGCGTAAGATGCTGAACCGCAACGGAGCCGGCCAAATGAAACTGATCTTGGGTCAGGAAGC
>JADLDC010000159.1 GCA_020846885.1 Acidobacteriota bacterium
TAGATATCCACGTTCAAATCAGCTGTTACGATCCCCTAGTTCTTGCCGTCCTTTAGCAGATAGCCGGTTGGGGCCGCAAGATAATTGAAATTGTAATTATATTTGTAAAGCCCGAACGGCAGCATCGGCACGGCCTTTGTATAGACAACGTGTGCCTGCACGACGCCGCCTTCCGGCTTGATCTCGACCATGGCGTCCGCCGGGGCGTTATTCTCGCGAAGTGCCCTCTCGACCGAGGCCTTAACTACCTCCAGAGGCTTTATCTGGCCGGACGAGGCAAGCCCCTTGACAACGGCCGTATCCATTTCCTGCTTCAGGTTCGCTCCTTCATAGGCGACCGGAATATAGTTATATCCGGCATGGCCCAGTATTCCGAGGACCAGAGCGATGCACAGGAATTTAACGCCGGCACCGCCGCGCTCGCCGCCGCGAACTTTGTTAATGCTATTCATATCGTAATACTCCTTCGGCCGAAGGCGGTGATCTATGTCGGTGTCTAACCGCTGATGATCTGTTTGAACGAGGCTGCGAGTGCAGCCCGCGGTATCTTTGCGTGCGGGAAAATGACCGGCTTCCCTATCCTTTCCAATAGGACCCATTGAAGCGAATCGTTGATCATTTTCTTGTCGTACTGCAAGGTTGCGAAGATCTCGCCGGGGTCGATCTTGTCCACTGCCGGCAAACCGCCGGCCCGGCGAACAACATCGTTCAACAATTCTACATCATTTTGTCCAAGAAGTTCAAGATTTTTTGAAAGTGCGGCGGCAAACCTGATGCCGTGTCCAACAGCTTCGCCGTGGCGGAAATACCGGTAATTTGTCGCCTTTTCAAGGGCATGGCCGAACGTATGGCCGAAATTCAGTACCTTTCGCGAGCGCGCATCCGTTTTCCCGGTCGATTCGCGTTCATCACCGGCAACGATCCGGGCCTTGAACGAGACCTGGGCCGCAAGAAACGCTGAAAAACTTGCGGAAAATGCATAATCATCTAATCGGACCTTCAGGCGATCGCCCTCGAGTTTTTCGAGAATGGCCGAGGTCCGGTCCAGCAGCGGCCGGCCGCCGATCGCACCCTGTTTTATTGCCTCACAAAATCCGGCAGTCACCTCGCGCGCGGGCAGTGTCGCGAGCGTGGCGGTGTCGATCAAGACGCCGTGCGGCTGATAGAATGACCCGATCAGATTCTTGCCAAAGCTTGAGTTTACACCCGTCTTTCCGCCGACAGATGAATCGATCATCGACAAAAGTGTCGTCGGGATCTGCAGAAAGCTAATTCCCCGTAAATAGATCGAGGCCGCAAAGCCCGCGAGATCGCCGACAACTCCGCCGCCAAGAGCAATGACCGAGTCGGTTCTCGTAAGTTTCGATCCGCTCAAAAAACCGAGCGTACTTTCAAGGGTGCGAAGACTTTTGAACCGTTCGCCGTCACCGATCAAATGGACATGCGGCTCAAAGCCGGCATTCTCCAGGCCTTTTTTCACCGCCCCGCCGTACAGGCCAAACACCTTGCGGTTCGAGATTATCGCGGCCCTGCCCGGCGTTCCCGGCAAAACGCGGGCCGCCCATGCGCCGGCGGCCGCGACAAGCCCGCACCCGATCGCAATGTCGTACGAGGCGGCGTTCGCTCTGGTCTTAACCGTTACGTTTGTCGCTGGTTTATTAGTGTCAGTCACCATTCAACGTGAGTTTCGGCCGGTCGCGGCCGCTAACCAAGTGCCGCCTTGATCGTGTTCGCCAATTGATTTGCAAGCCCCTCGATCTCGTTCTGGTCACGGCCTTCGATCATCACACGGGCGAGATTTTCGGTTCCCGAATAGCGGAGGAGCAGCCGGCCGCTGCCCGACAACGCGGCCTCGGTTTCGGTCGAAGCCTTTCGTATCGCTTCAACTTCATCAAACGGCTTCTTTTGGCCAACCCGTACGTTGACCAGGACCTGCGGATAGCGGCGAAAGCCTTCGGTCAGTTCGGACAGCTTCTTCCCGCTTAACGCCGCCGCCTCGAGGACGCGAAGGGCCGTCATCATTCCGTCGCCCACCAGGCTCACACGCGGAAAAATTATATGGCCGGACTGCTCACCGCCTAGCTCAACGCCGGACCTTAGAAGTTCGTCGAGTACATATTTGTCGCCGACAGCTGTCCGGACCAGTTGTATTCCACGCGAGGCAAGGGCGATCTCAAGCCCAATATTGCTCATCACGGTCGCGACCACCTTACCGGATGCAAGTTCGCCGCGGCCCTGCATCAACTTGGCCATCACCCACAACGCCGCGTCGCCATCCACCACATTTCCGGTATCGTCAACAAACAGCGCCCGGTCAGCGTCTCCATCGAACGCGACGCCGAGATCGGCACCGGTTTCGGTGACCTTTGCCTGCAGATGTTCTAGGTGAAGCGAGCCGCAATCGTGATTGATATTTCGGCCGTCAGGCCTGTCATTGAACGGGATGACATCCGCTCCAAGCCCGCGGAACAACGCCGGTGCAAGCTCCGATGCCGCTCCGTTGGCACAATCCGCCGCGATCTTGTACCCATCGAGCCGGAACGAGCCGGTGGCCGATCTCAAATGCGCAAGATACGCCGCCCCAAATGCAGATGCCCGCGAATCATTTAGTGAAAAGCGCGATCCCGGCTGGTGATCATCGTTGCCGGCGGCGATATCGGCCTCGACCCCGCGTTCGAGTTCATCATCGATCTTCCGGCCGCTAGGCAAAAACGCTTTTATGCCGTTGTCCTCGAACGGGTTATGCGATGCACTGATAACGATGCCGAGATCGAACTCAAAATGTGCCGCGAGAAAAGCAACACCGGGCGTTGTGATGACCGCGGCCGACTCACTGCCGGCCCCGCCCGCCGCCGCGCCTTGGCTGAACGAACTCTCGATCCAACCGCCCGATTCACGTGTGTCGCGGCCGGTCACGAAGCGCGGCGGCCGCCCCAAGCGTTCCGCCATCCGCACCGCTAGCGAACGGCCGATCTTAAAAACCGTCGCCTCGTCCAAAGGAAAAACACCGGCCTCACCCCTTATTCCGTCTGTTCCAAAAAGTTTCGCCATAACGCTCGACAAACTGACAGCATAGCAGAACCGGCAGATGTTCGCCGGAGATCAGAGAATATTTAATAACATTTTTTTGTGGAAGTTATAACTTACTCCGATCAGCCTTGACAACCCTTTTGCAAATGAGCGAATCTTAAAAGTACGGAACGCGCGCCGTTTCGTATGTTTCGTTCACCCGGACAAACTCTCCTCGGCAGTACAAATATGAGACCAACCCCTATCTCCGCCCTTGCTCTTCTATTCGTGTCGGCAGCGGTATTACACGCCCAGCAACAGCCTGCGGCCGAAAGATCGCGAAGCCGTGTTGTCGTGACAAGCACGATGCCCGCGATCAAGCCGCCGTCGACGCCAACGCCTCGCCCGGTATCGACACCGAAGCCGGTTGAGGCCCCGATAGTAGTTGGCGGCCCGAGAGAGGCCCCGAAAGCCCCGGTCCGCCCATCGGCCGAAACGGCTGGAAAAGTCCTTAGTTTCGGTTCGATCAAGCGCAAGATCGCTGAGGCGAAGCGGATGCTGCAGACACGGCCCCTTCCCACAGCGTCTGTCGAAAGCACTGTCCCGATGGACTTTGTCCGCGTTGCGTTCAATGACGCAGAAACCGACGAGATCGATTTTGTAGTTATGTCAAAAGAGGCATTTCTACAAAAAGGAACACCCCGGCAGATAATTTCGTCAAACGGGCGCACAATAACCGCTGAGACGATTCGCGGCAACGGCGTGAACACGCCCATTCTGCTTACAGACCAGGACGGCACACGGCATGTGCCGCTGCTGGTACAATATCCGGTCATTCGGGGCGGCAAGTATATTGAAACGGCGTACTATATGTCCACCCATCCGGGCCTTGTAACGCCGGAAGTGGTCAATGCCGGACGGCTCTATGTTCGAAACGTCATCGAACTCGCCCGCGAACGGCTGCGGGGCAAAGGCATTGTCATTCAGCCGAAGATCGCGGATATGGCCGAGCGTCTGGCGGCGGTCGAACACGTTGACCATCTTCGGTTCCGAACGGAAGTACACAAGAACATTTACGATGATATCTACACGCTCTATGCGTTGAATGAGGGACAGACGTATCGGTATTCGGTCAGTTCGGCAGGTGCCGGAGGAATGGTCCAGATGATACCCTCAACATACAGGATGGTGCGTTCCTGGCACCCGAATGTGCCGCTCGATCCGGATTTTGTCGAGGGAATGCGTAATCACGTCAACGCTACCGAAGCGATGCTGATCTACATGAAGCGTACGTGGGAAGACCTGATAGCAAGCCCGACAGTTACGGGTGCTCTCGAAACCGGGATAGCCACGCCGGAGCAGCTAATGGCTGCCGGATACAACTCAAACCCGGCCCGCCTCGCCGGTTACATAGATCGCGGCGGAGCAAACTGGACAAACCTGATCCCGAGGGAAACCCAGATCTATCTCCAGATATACGATTCGATCGAGCGAAACGTACCGATGAAGCCTCGGGCAAGATAGATCGGGTTCAGATTTACAAGCACCTTAGGCGGCACTATGCCGCCTTCTTTTTTTTGAGCTATAGGCGGGTAGAGGCTCAATCGAGTGCATTTTCTGCGACACGAACCAGGGACGGTTCGGCCTTCGCCATTCTTGCAACCTCGTCCTGTACATCCTCAAACTTCTTTTCGATCAGAGTCTCACCAAAACAGAACTCGTTATTCGTGATGTCAAAAACACCGAACGACGGCATCTCAAAGCGGGCGAAAGCCGCTGCATCCGGAAATTCAACGCTTGCAATGTTAAGGCCCCACAGCTTTCCTATGTACATATCGATCGCAAATTCCCATCCATCAAATTCGTGAAAATAGCGGTTCTTGCGTATCTCGTTGCCCTCAAATGGCTCAAAAACCGTATGTTCGGCCTCATTCAGATTGATCTCGCCGATCTTCAAATACTTCAGCTCTGCAGCCTCAACGACGAGCCGCTGCTGGAGCAACCACGACCATTGCTTTGTCTCCGGGTCGCGAACTGTCCGGATGCGCATCCGCGTACCGGTGATGTAGTTATCGAATAACTGTAAATGACGGCTCGCCCTGGTCAAAGGCGATGGCAGGCCTTCGGTCAAAAATTTCCGGCGAAATTCGTTTCTGTATGTTTTGTCCATTATTTACCGATTGATTATACTTGAAGTTTTGATTTTGGAGACTTTTATGAACATACGCAATTTTCTTTTTGTTTTGATCTCAGCCGCCGCATTCCTGCTATCGGGTTGCGGAACCGAGCCAACGGCCAATAACGCCGGTAATGCGGCGAACGGCGGCAAAACAAACTCTAACACCGCAAACTCAGCCAGTCCCGGCGGGAACAGTGCGGTGGCCGTTACAACGCCAACTCCGGGCCCGGTCACGAACGATGCACCGACACTTACGCCAGTTTACAAGGCCTATTGTGCCGCTGTCGTCAAGCAGGATGATGCCGCGATAAGAAAATTCTACGATGCCGAGACCCTCAAGAACTTTGAAGAACAAATGAAAGAGAGCAAGATCAAGAAGCTAAGCGAATACGTCGATCCGGTAACGATCGAGGTCTGCGAGGTTTCAAACGAGCGGATCAAGGGCGACAAAGCCGTGGCCAAGGTCAAAACGATAAGCTATCCGAACGGGTTCGAGGTGCTGTTCGTGAAAGAGAATGGCGAATGGAAAATGTCCAGCCTTGATCCCGGGAAAGCGTTCTAAACGTGGGAGGATCGACCAAACCACTTTCCTTTCTAGAATGAATAAGGCCGGGCCCAGTGTAAATGGATCCCGGCCATATTCTTTGGTTCGCTCGCTGATTAAGCCTAACTTGCCGTGCCCTTTGCTTCGGCGGGTTGATATGCGGGCAAGGTAACTCTCGCTGATTTCTCCTTTTTCAACCCAAGCGCCCAATCGGCCTGCATGATCGTATGGATGTCGCGGGTTCCTTCGTAGATCACCGCCGCTTTGCAGTTTCTTAGATATCGCTCGACGGGATAATCGTTCGTATAGCCGTTGGCGCCGTGGACCTCGATCGCCATCGACGCGGCCTTTTCCGAGCGCACGGTCGCCTGCCATTTGGCGAGGCTCGCGGCCTTGTTCGACGGCAAGCCTTCGTTCTTCAGCCAGCCGGCCTTTAGCCAGAGAAGGTGGGCCATTTCGTAGTCGGCCTCCATGTCAGCGATCTTTTGTTTGACAAGCTGGAAATCGGCGATCTTCTGGCCCTGGACCTCGCGGGTGTTGGCATAGGCCACCGAGGCGTCGCGCGAAGCTTTTATCACGCCCGTCGCTCCTGAAGCCACGGTGTATCGACCATTCTCGAGCGAGAACATGGCGATCTTGAATCCTTCGCCTGGGTTGCCGAGCATATTCGCCTGCGGCACACGGACGTCCTGGAGCGAAAAATAACCGGTGTTGCCGGCCTTAATGCCCATCTTGCCGTGGATCGTCCCGCTCGAAAAACCGGGCATCGTGCGTTCGACAATAAAGCACGAAAGCCCGCTGTGGTCGCGCACCTTTTGCTTTTCCTGATCGGTCCAACAGAAGAACAGAAAATTGTCCGCGACATCGGCCAGCGAGATCCACATCTTCTCGCCGTTCAGGATCCAATCGTCACCGTCACGCGTCGCGTACGACCGCATCCCGATAACGTCCGAACCCGCATTCGGCTCGGTCAACCCGAACGTGGCGATCTTTTCTCCCTTCGCCTGCGGAACAAGATATTTTTGTTTCTGCTCCTCAGTGCCCCAGCTGTAAAGGCTCAGGCTGTTCAATCCGACGTGCACCGACATCGCCACACGCAAAAACGTGTCACAAGCCTCAAGCTCCTCGCACACCAGCCCAAGCGAAATATAATCAAACCCCGCCCCGCCATACTGCTCCGGAATGCAAACCCCCAAAAGCCCAAGCTCCGCCATCGTCGCAAAGATCTTCGGCTCAAAATAGGACTTCTCATCCCATTCCCTGATATGCGGAGCAACCTCGCCCGCACAAAACTCCCGAACAGTGTTCCGCAGCGCAATATGTTCTTCTGTCAATTCAAGATCGATCACGTAAGTTGGTCTTCCTTTCTGATTTAGTGTCTGTGATAGAATTCTGCACGAACCTACAAGTCAGCAGTTTATCATTTGAAAATGAATTCCGCGAAACGGAGATTACGCCAGCACCCATGAAGGAAAGAATCTGCCTATTTATACTGTTTATCGGTTCGGTCTCTACGCTTTTCGGTCAAAACCGGTCAGGTGAATCGATTCCACCAATGCCGAAGCTGCTTGGCCAACGCGAGCAGGCTGCGGTTCGGGAGGTATGGTTGAAGAAACGGCTTGGGTCGGTGCTGCTGCCGATGATGAAGCGGCATGGGGTTGAGATGTGGATCGTGGTGAATGAGGAGTTTCACAATGACCCGGTGACGCCGCATATTACGCCGATGATCCCGATCGTCGGCCGGCGGGATGTGTTTGTTTTTATCGATCAGGGCGAGCGGATCGAACGTGTGGCGCTGGTGCGGTATGCCGAGGAACGATTGAAGGATCATTATCGAATGGTGCTTCCGGCGCGTGATAAGTTTGGCGAGGAATTGAGGAAATTGGTCGATGGGCGAAATCCCAAGACCATTGCTTTGAATATTGGCGGGACACGTGGGCAGCAGAGCGGGCTGACCTATGACGGCTATCGATTTCTGGCAGACGCACTTGGGCCGGAGAATGAAAAGAGATTCATTTCGGCCGCCGATCTGCTGACGGAATTCTTTGATACGCGTCTGCCGGAAGAGCTCGAGCACTACCGCACCGCCGTCCTCGCGACCGA
>JADLDC010000160.1 GCA_020846885.1 Acidobacteriota bacterium
CGACCAGTTCTCCGGCACGCGGTGAGACAAGCTTTTTCCCATCGCGGATTATGCCCAGAACATTTAGGTCGAGTTCAGTGTTTATGTTCGATTCGCCAAGCGTCTTGCCCACGAGGCGCGAATTTGGAAGTACAAGCAGTTCTGAAATATATTCGCGGATACTGTAGCTATCTGTTAGCGATTCGCCGCCTCCGCGATTCGGCAACAGTAGCCGGCCGACGAAGAGCATGTAGATCATCCCGACGGCGAATACCAGAATGCCCACCGAGGTAAGCTCGAACATCGAAAGCGGCGGCTGTCCGTAACGAACGATCGCACCGCTGACGGCCAGATTTGTAGAAGTGCCGATCAGTGTGCAGCTGCCGCCTAAAATTGCCCCAAATGCCAGCGGCATCAATAGTTTAGACGGAGCGATCTTGGCCTTAGCGGCCAGGCCGATGACCACCGGAAGGAACATTGCCGTTGTGGTCGTATTTTTCAGGACCGATGCCGAAAGGGCGGCAACGGTCATGATCAGCGCGGTGAGAACGAATTCGTTGCCGCCGGCGACGCGGTGCAATCGCCGGCCGATCAGATCCACGATGCCGGTCTTTACCAGCCCGCCCACCAGTATAAAAAGCCCGCCGATCGTAATGATTATGTCGTTCCCAAACCCCGCCAGCCCTTCCTGGACCGTCAGTACCTGCGTCATCACAAGCGCGATAACGAGCAGAATGCCGACCACATCGACAGGCAGCTTTTCGGTCGCAAACAGCACGATCGCAAGAACCAACAAGGCCAATATGAGGTAAATGGGCGACATCGATTGGTGTTAAGGATACAGGAAGAAAGGGCGCTTTGGAAGATAGAAGTTTTGGCACCTACAGCTGTGAGGTCCGAGTAGTTTGGCGAACTGCGGCTTTACGTCTTGGCTTTTCTTTGCGGTCTTTGCGACTTTGCATCTCCGCGGGCAACCGGGCTTTACTTCACGCAACTCTCGCCCGGTGCGCAAAGAAACGCAAAGTAAAATATCCAAAACCAAGGCAAGGATACGAAAGGGTGAGGCAATAGGAATGCTGGCCTCGACAAGCGGCCTAACCTGTGCCACAATTCTTGTTTGCCCGGCAATAGGTTAGTTAGTGTATAGTAGAAAACGCCGGCGTATAATTCTATGTCGTATCCAGCACCTGACGAAAACGAAGAAAACAGAGAAGGCGATGCCAAGCCGACGATAACGATCGCCGAAAAAGGCGGTTCTCAGGCCGCCGATAAAGAGACGATAACCATCGCTGAAAAAGAGCCGAAGAAACCTTAGATACTTGGAGAAACTTTAGTTTGATGCCAGAAGAAGCAGTACAAGCCACCGAAGAGGCCCCGGAACAGCCAGCCCCAGCTGAGACAGAAGACGTGCACTATCAAGCGGTCGAGAAAGACGGAACCGTGACCGCCATCTGGGAAATGCAGGGTAGAAAGCACCTTCGCACCATCGACCCGCGTTCCGCCGAAGGCAAGCAGATCCTCGCCCTCTTCGAAACAGCGGCCTAAAAGTCGAAAATAAAAATGAACACGCGGCCCTGCTGAACGAATTTCGCGCGGCCCGTGTTTTCTGTTTCCGATTATCTCGCTACTCTTATATTTCTATCGTCGTCCACGGCGAAGCGCTTACAAAACATTTGAGTTTCCGCCTGCGGCAAACGATTAGCCTGAAGCGAACATCAAAATAGAGCATATTTATAAGGGTATAACCTGATTCGGATAACAAATGAGAATATTTAAGCGACAGATCTTCGGGCTCCTGACCGTTGCGATGGCGTTAGCGGTGCCGGCGTTTGCACAGCAGATCCAGCGGACTCCTTTTGATGTAACAAGCTATCAAATAGACGCTCAATTGCAGCCGCTTGAGAACAAGCTGACGGCAACGGCGGACGTAACTTTTGTGCCGCTTGAAGATACGCGGTCAGTTTCGTTCGAGCTTAACGGCTCGCTGAAAGTGGACTCGATCACGAGGCTAGGTGTTGAGACCGCTGCACCCGCGACCGCAACGGTCGTCAAGGGCAAGCAGCCAAAGACGGTTAAAGCGACGCCACAGCCTGTCGCCCCGGCGGGCGAGATCACGTTCGTCCAGGACCAGGTTGGCGTTTCTGATCTTGGGCCGAGCGTCCGCATCGACCTCGGCCAGGATATTGTAAAAGGCACGCCGGTCAAACTCCGCTTCAAATACAGCGGCGTCTTGAATACGCCCAGCGGCGGCCCTTTGCTTACGAAGCGCCTTGCCTACGTCGGCGATGATCAGGGCTATCTGATGTATGCGGCCCGCTGGTTCCCATTCCATGAATATGCAGCCGACCAGGCAACATCCGATATCACGATCACGGCGCCGGGCGGTTTGACGGTTGTCGGATTCAGCGACACACCCGTAACGAACGCGGGTGGTAAATTCCACTTTACACAATCAAAGCCGGGCTTGATAGGCAACTTTGCCTACGGGAAGTTCGTCAACAGGCCTCTGAAGATCGAAGGCTATGATATTGAATTCTACACACGGCCCGGTTCAGAGAACCTTATTGCAACGTATGGTGAAACGCTCGGCAAGGCCCTCGGCTTCTACACGAAGAAATTCGGGACGCCGGAAATGGGGAATAAGCTCGTTGTCGCACAGATAGATGATGAAAGCCTGGATTTCTATTCCTCAATGGGAATGTTGTTCCTGTCCAGCCGACAGTTCGAAGGCGAACGGCCTGTAACGCTTGACCGTCTGCAGCGGGAAGCGGCACTTCAGTGGTGGGGCTTGACGGTCGGGCTCAAATCGTTTGACGACGCGTGGCTTTCGCAGGGCCTTGCTGAATACAGTGCTTTTTCGCTTCGCGAAGGCGGATTGAACAACGCTCAGGTCGAAGCACTTAGGCGTGAGCTGCTGGAAAAGGCCCTTACGTTTGAACAAACGGCCTCGCTGCTTAGGGCACCGGCAAATCTTGACGATCAATCGACGGCCTATCAGCACATTATGTACGCAAAGGGTGCGTTTGTTTATAAACTGCTCCGCGACACGATGGGCGCGAAAAAATTCGATCAGCTTTTGCGGACCTTTCTGCAGGAGTATCGCGGAAAGAACGCTTCGATCGACGATTTTGAAAAGCTGGCGACAAAGGTGAATGGCGACAACCTGCGATACTTCTTCGCCCGCTGGGTCGAAGGGACGGGCGTGCCGGAATTTACGTCTGATTACCAGATAATCCGCACGCGCGGCGGTAAATTTGTAGCCCGCGGGACCATCAAGGAAAATTACGATAATCTTCGTCTGCCGGTCGATATTCAACTGCGAAGCGAGGGTCAGGGCGGCCTGAAGACGGTCACGGTGCAGGTGGATGACGCGAGCGCCGATTTCAATATTGAATCGACAGGAAAGCCGCTGTCGGTAGTGATCGACCCGGACTACAAACTTCTTCGCATCTCGCCGGACCTTCGCATTTCGTCCATCGCCCGCCGCGGGATCGAACAATTCAAAGAAGGGAATTATGTCGAAGCACAGCAGCAGTTCGAAGCCGCGCTGAAGCTCGACCGGTCAAACTCGTGGGTTTACTACCACCTTGGGCTGCTGTTTTTGGAGCAGCGTAATTACGACCTCGCGATCGATAATTTCAAAGCGACCTTGAGCGGCGACCTCGATCCGACTTGGCTGCAAGTGTGGGCGAACATCAAAATGGGCAATGCGTATGACGCCAAGGGCGATCGCACACGCGCCAGCGCCGCCTACGGCCGTGCGGAAAAACTCGGTGACAACTACGACAACGCTCAGGAAGCGGTGAGAAAGTATCAGGCGACGCCGTACGACCCTAAGCAGTCGAAGGTTACCGCCGTGAAATAGAGGTTTTATGGCTGTTTGGTCAAGCCCGGACGGCCTTTATCCGGACAGATCCGCTTTACCTATCTGAACACCGTTGACTTTACCCACGGAGGCCGCTGCATGTCTCCGTTCTTTGCTTCCAGTGCGAAGCCCGCGAATGTGTCGCAGTTCAGTACCGTTTTGTCTTCCTTCAGCGCCAGCATTCCCGGATCGGTCACCCATCCTTTGGCAAAGTGTCCCTGCGCACCATCCCTTGCTACATAGTGGCGCAGCTCGTGAATAAAGATGAAAGCCGCAAAATCCGGGATACCGGTGGCAAACAGAACGCCGCGGCGGAAAACGATCTTGCCGGTCAGATCGTTCTTGTCATGAAATCCGCCCAGCCTGGCAAATGCCACGGTGCTGATCGTTTCGCCTTCATTGGTCGTATCAAGGGTCGTGAACGCTTCCGGGCGGTCAAGGACATTCAGCATACAGCTGTAATTGTCATACATCTTCTGAAGAACGGGACGCTTTGCCCCTTTGAAATTATCGGTCCGGAAATGCTTATTCAAAAGCCGCATTCGGCTTTCGCGTGAGGCTCCGAGCATTCCCGGCAGTGTACTGTCAACCACGTTCATGGCGAGCGAAATATTTGTCATTGCGGCATGGACGCATGCCCGGATATGCGGCACGTGCTGCAGCATTCCCGCCAAAAGGAATCCGTCTGTTTTCAGGCTTAACGGAATAGTAGGGAACACATTCCGATTGCGGAGTTCGTTGAGCTTTTTAAGAGTCTGTTTGCCGGGATCTATCCGGCCGTCGCAGCCGGCATAGCCGAAGTGCTTTTTTTGGAAATCGCGTATGGCCCCAATAGTTTTTGGTCCGCAGAGCCCGTCAATTACGAGCTGCGGGCTTGGTC
>JADLDC010000161.1 GCA_020846885.1 Acidobacteriota bacterium
ATCCAGATGGTGATTTTGTCGTCAAGGCCGATGCTCGTTCAAAGGGCACTCTTACAAGGCTTTTCCGCTTCAGCTTTCTTCAGCAGATCGAATCTTCGTTTGGCGCCGATTCTGGCGAGGCAAGACTTACCAAAAAGCACGATGTTCAAAAAGAGCGGGTACGCGACAGCCTGGCGGTCTTCGATTACGGCGACCGGCAGGTAACGTATACCGAAACGGACCCAAATGACCCGATGCGGCCTCCGCGGCGGATCGCTTCCGAAGTAAAGCCCGGGACGTTTGATATGATCTCCGGTATTTACTGGCTTCGAACAAAGCCCCTGGCGATCGGCTCAACATTTGATATGACGGTGAGCGATTCGGGCCTGGTCTATAAAGTCCCCGTAAAAGTAACGGCCCGCGAACGGCAGAAGACCGAAATAGGAAGGGTCTGGTGCTGGCGCGTTGAGCCGCAGGTTTTTGGGCCCGGGCGGCTGATCGAACGTGAAGGAAGCATGATCATATGGATCACAGATGACGCCCGGCGTATACCTGTTCGTTCACAGGTCAATTCATCGATCGGCAGATTTGAGATAAAGATACAGTCCGTGCAGAACCTGAAAGTTTAGAGCTTACGGTACATGATGTAGGCATTAGTCAACCCTTCCGAGCGATGTCGGAACGCATCCGGAATCTCGCCTATCACCTCAAAACCTACGCTTTTCCAAAGAGTTACGGCCGCACTATTACTTTTGACGACAAAGTTGAATTGCATGGCCGTGAAGCCCATCCGCCGGGCTTCCTCGAGTGAATGCTCCGCCATCCGGCGGCCGATGCCCTTGCCCTTTGAGTCGGGCGAAACCATATATGCCGCGTTTGCGATGTGCGAGCCAAGGCCCGGTTGGTTCGCTTTCAACCAATAGGTCCCGAGAACTTTGCCGTTCTCTTCCGCGACATAGGCGTATTTTTCAGGCGAGAGCCAATAGTCCAGCATTTCGTCTTCCGATGAACCAGGAGCGAAAACATAGGTATCGCCTCGGGCTATAACGGCTTTGATGATAGGCCAGATCGCGGATCTATCCGCTTGGGCCGCTGCGCGTATCTCTATCATTATCAATGGTTTATCAGATCATCAAAAATATCAAATGTACGGCTCGACAAAGGGCTAACAGCCCGTTGTACGGGCGAGGATAAATCTCCATAACATTCTTTTCTGGTTTTTGTCGAAGACATACTTCGCATCGCCCACCTTCCAATAACCCGTGAATTCCCAGCGGCCGACGGCCAGTTTGTTAAAGAGCGGAACCGCAATATCCTGGCCGACGGCGGCGAGCAGCGCTCGGTTGGCAAGGTCCAGTTTTTGATCTCCGCGGCGGCCGTTGCCTGTATAAATGATCGTTTCCGCCCCGTTTCCATGCACATCCGGATAACACGGATTGATCCGGCCGAAGTCAGTCAGGAGCGATATAACTCTTCCACTTTTCTGATAAATACCCATGCGAATGCGATGAATGCGCGACACCTCGTTCCATGAATAGATCTCACCTTTAACAAACATTGGCGGAGCATTTTCTACATCCATAATGGGCCAAAAAAATTCTGTTGACAGATAGCCCGCTCGCGACTAGAATGATTTCCACCCTCGCGGCATTTTATCGTTATATCACATATTTTTGTACCATCCGGGCGGCTTCAAAATGGGCTTCAGCAACTGCGAATTTGCTCTCGCCCTGGAACTGTGTTCGAAACATCATTCGGCATGATTTTATTATCTGCACAGAACACCATCTAAGGAGTGATTAGCGTGAAGACAATTCTGGGAATTCTGGCGATCGTTGCGGCGGGATTTTTCACCTTTGGGATCGTCTCGATGACATCCGAGGCGAACGAGCCCGTCTTTGGTAAAAACAGTGAGGATGATCGTGAACTTGCAAAACAGATCAGCCTCAATATCCTGCGGGGCCGGGCCCTGCAGCGGCAAATAGGGAACGTAGATGATTTTGACGTCAAACGCGTCGAGATCGATGACCTGAAGATGGCACATACCCACGTGCAGCAAACGGTCGGCGGCATCCCGGTTTGGGAAGGTGAGGCGATCGTCCATCTTAAACCGGACGGTGAGCTTTCCTTGATCACAGATGCTCTGAAAGAGAACATCGTCGTAAACACACAGCCAAACTTTGCTCCGGGCGAAGCGTTGGATATCGCCTCGAACACAAAACGGGGCAAACGAAAATTGACAGAAAGGCCGATCATTGATCTGTTGATCTATCGCGGAGCGGATCGCGATCATCTGGCATACCGCGTTGAAATGCCGAGACTGGATGGAACGGAGAATACGGCGGTACCGGTGGTATTCATTGACGCACAGACCGGCGAAAAGATCTTCGAATACAATAATCTCAAGACCGGCACCGGTAATTCGCTTTACAGCGGAACGGTAACTATTTCAACCAGCAGCGCCGGCTCGACATTCTATATGGAAGACCTCACCCGCCGGATGGGGACCTTCAATATGAACAACACGGGCAACACCTCGACCGGTACCGGCGGCACCCAATCGCGATATACGGGTGCGGACGATAGCTGGTCGGCAACGAACGAACGGGCCGGCGTAGATGCTCATTATGGGGCGGCGAAAACGTTTGACTATTACCAGCAGGTCCACGGGCGCAACGGCATCGACGGCAACTACGGCCCTGGCACGACAACGGCGGGCGCTAACGGCGGCGTCAGCCTTGTCGCGTCACGCGTACACTTTGGCAGTAATTACAACAACGCGTTCTGGTATCAGAACATGATGAGCTACGGCGACGGCAACGGATCTACCTTCTCGCCGCTTACGACCATTGATATCTGCGGCCACGAGATGACGCACGGCGTGACGGAACGTTCGGCCAACCTTACCTATGCGAAGGAATCAGGCGCGTTGAACGAATCGTTCTCCGATATTTTCGGCGCTATGGTCGAAGCGTTTGCAGACGGCGGCACTTCGGCGGACACGTGGAAGATCGGCGAAGACGCCTATACGCCCGGAACCTCCGGCGACGCCCTTCGGCGGATGGACGATCCGAATTCGGTCGGCGATCCTGACCATTATAGCCTGCGGCTTTATCCGGGGGCCTGTACGCCGTCGTCGCTTAACGACAACTGTGGTGTTCACACGAACTCCAGTATTTCGAACCAGGCATACTATCTGATGGCAAACGGCGGCACGAACCGTGTCAGCGGTGTTGCCGTTTCAGGCATAGGTACGACGGATGCCGGAAAGATCTTCTATCGGGCCTTGACGGTCTATATGACCGCAAGCACGAACTTTGCGGGAGCAAGGACGGCCACGCTGAATGCGGCGACGGACCTGTTCGGTTCATCGAGCACGCAGTACAACACGATCGCGACCGGTTGGTGCGCGGTCGGTGTCGGAAGCTGCCCGAGCGGAACGCCAACGCCAACGCCGACCGTCACCCCGACGCCTACGGCTACGCCTACACCGACACCGCCTCCCGGCGGCAACCTGCTGATCAACGGCGGATTCGAAGGCAGTGCCTCGCCGTGGGTAGGTTCGGGTTCAGGGTATTTCTATGTAACGCCGGGCAATTATCCGCACGGCGGCACTGGATATATTTACTTCGGTGTGAACAACAGCGTCAGCGGCCAGGCGTATCAGACCGTTTCGATCCCGACATCGGCAACGGGAACGCTCAGTTTCTGGTTGAATGTCACGTCAAGCGAAACAACGACCACGCGGCAGTATGACAAACTCTACGTCGAGGTCCGCAGCACAAGCGGCTCACTGCTTACCAGGCTTGCGACCTACAGCAACCTGAACAAGGCGGCGGCAGGCGCTTATACGCAGCGAACACTGACCGTTCCCGCAACCTACAAGGGACAGACCGTGCGGATACAGTTCCGCTCAACAATGGACAGCTCAGTGACAACGACCTTCCGGGTCGATGACGCATCACTGCAGTAAAGGCAGAAACACGACCGGTAGGGAGTGTGCCCCGTCGGATCTCGGATTTTGGATTTTGGATTTCCGATTTTGGATTTGCTAAACGCAGAGACGCCGTAGCAGAAACACGACCGGTAGGGAGTGTGCCCCGTCGGGCAGAAACGACCACCAAATCCTCAACGCAGAGACGCAGAGACGCCGTGGCAGAAACACGACCGGTAGGGAGTGTGCCGCCTGATCAAAAGCAACATAGGGAACGTGACTAAAACCTTGTTCCCTATTTGCTTTGTTTCGTGATCTTCGTGTCTTCATTCGTGCATTTCGTGGTAATGGTTCAAAACCTGACCACGAAGCAACTGTGTTAGAAGTCAAGTCAAGTGAGGTCTGGTTTTACCTGCCAGGCTCGGTTATTTTTGAGCATGGCATTTAGGATTACTAAC
>JADLDC010000162.1 GCA_020846885.1 Acidobacteriota bacterium
CCGGTCAGCCAGCTGTTCGAGGACGAGAGCGAAGAAGAAACAAAGCCACTCAGCTAAACACGCCGATATCAGCGCGCCGACATTCGAGGATCAGCTTTCGGCGTCAGTTTATACTCTTTCGGCGGTTCCGCTCCAAGCAGGTTCTTTACAAAATAATCCCACCGGCGGCGCATCATATAGTTGCTGTCGGCCCCGTATCCGTGGCGGGCATTTGGGAAGATGATCAAATCGTAATCCTTATTGGCCTTGGTAAGAGCATCAACGACCAGCCACGTATTGTACGGCGGGACGTTGTCGTCCATATTGCCGTGGGCCAGCAAAAGCTTCCCTTTCAGGAATTTTGCAAAGTTCTGATTGGCCTGGTCGCTATAGTTGGTCTTTTGCTTGCTGTCGTCCGTTTCGCTGCTGTGTTTGCCGTCGGGGCCGACCATCAGGCCGATGTAGCGTTCGCCCCAATCGTCCTCATAGTTGCGGTTATCGTGGTTGCCTGATTCAGAAATACCTACTTTGTAGAAATCAGGATATCGGAACATCGCAGCCGCCGTTGCGTATCCGCCGCCGGAATGTCCCCAGATGCCGACGCGCGTCAGGTCGATGAACGGATATTTCCCGGCAAGCTCTTTAATTCCGGCGATCTGGTCCTCAAGCGTATTGTCCGCCATATTGCCGTAGCATACGTCATGGAAAGATTTCGAGCGGTCGGGGTTGCATGTGCCGTCGATAATGATGACGACAAACCCAAGCTCGGCCAGCGCCTGATGGTCTGAACGCGAAGGCGAAAAGCTGCGCCCCCCGACGCCGCCGCCTTGCGGGCCCGGATAGATGTAGTTCACAACCGGATACTTTTTGCCACGGTCAAGATTTGTAGGCGTGAACATCAATCCGTAGAGGTCCCATTTACCATCACGCGATTTTACGGTTATCGGCGTCGGCGGCTTCCAACCTGTCGCGGCCAACCGCGAAACATCGCCTTTTTCAAGCTCGGCCACGAGCGTTCCCGACATATTGCGGAGTACGGCCACAACAGGAACATCCGGCTTTGAATAATTATCGACAAATCCGCGGCCGCCAGGCAGCAGCGTCACCTGGTGATTGCCGTCCTCGGGCGTAAGAAGTTTCAGCCCGCTGCCGTCAAAATTAACGCGGTAAAAATGGCTGAAATACGGATCGCGGCCGGGTTCGCGGCCGTTCGCCTCGAAGAAAATGACGCGGGCCTTTGGGTCTATCTCAACAACGCGCGTAACGACCCAACTCCCCTTCGTGATCTGATTTTTTAGCTGGCCGGTCGCCAGATCATAAAGGTAAAGATGGCCCCAATCGTCCTTTTCCGAATACCATATGAATTCGTTCGAGGCCGGCAGATATCTCCAGTTCACGCCGCCTTGGCCTGATTCATACTGTGTCGCGACCCTTTCTTCAAACACATCACGAACATCGCCGGTTGCGGGGTTTGCCACCCGGAGTTTTGCGTCCTTGTGATCGCGGCTTGAAGAAACGAAGGCGAGCGATGACGAATCAGGGTTCCATTCATTATCGTCGAAGCTGCCGCCGCAGGATATATCGTCGCAAAGCGTACTGCGGTGATCGTCAGGCTGCATCTTCAGGCGGACGGTTTTGCCCGTCTCCACATCAATGATCACCCGATGGATCTTTGCTATCTCCTTGTCCTGTGGAAGCGGATATTTCCACGCCTCAAGTTCCGGTGCTCCGACCTTTGTGCGGACGAGATACATATCGCTGACGTTTCGCTGGTCCTGCTGGAATGTCGCGACCTTTTTTGAATCCGGCGACCAAAGCACGATCGCACGATCGCTGTGCTTCCATCCGGCGTTGTCCGTCGCATAGCCAAAATCTTTCACGCCATCTGTCGTAAGCTGCGTCTCTTTCTTTGACGCAATATCGCGGACCCACAAGTTCCAATCCCTGATAAAGACCTCACGCTTGCCGTCCGGCGACCGCACCGCCAGGCCGCCTCCAAAGCGCCCCGCACCGCCGCCTGCCGGATTCGAAACCCCGATCTTTTCAAGCGTGTCACCGGTCTGTTTCGTACCGTCCGCGGGATTGACCAGAACATACTCGCGTCCGGTCGGTGTCAATACCTGGTACCAAAATCGTCCGTCCGGCAAGGAAACCGGCCTCACGCCGTTTCGGTCAACCAGCGGCGAAGTATTGTAGGAAAGCATCTTTTCCGCCCGGGCGTAATCGGCCTCGGTCAACTTTGCCTGGCCGACCGCAGCCTGGGCGGTAAACACGAGAGTAAGCGCTATTATATAGATCGATCTGTTTTTCATGGATGTATTTGGCCTAAGAGAGTTCAATGAAATAATACTCGACATCGACAAAATTGTCATTTGGCCCAGGGATGGCGTTTGGGCCAAAAAGATCTTTTTGTGTGATTCGTTCTTAATGCTAGTTTCCGTTCTCAATACCACGTTGGCAAAGTTGAGTACATAAATACGTCATATACCTTTGATGCTTCGATAGTATGATTTACTGAAACTTTTAGATGAAATGCGGCGGAGGCCTTGCCTGTACCGCCTGCAGCGAGGAGAATACAATGCCAAAGTATGTTATTGAACGCGACATTCCCGGAGTCGGCAACTTGTCGCCCGAGGAATTGAGCGGAGCTTCTGCCAGATCATGCAGCGTTTTGGACCGGCTGGGGCATGATATTCAGTGGATACACAGCTATGTGGCCGATGACAAGACCTACTGTATCTATACCGCACCAAGCGAAGAGCTCATTCGCCGCCACGCCGAAGAAAGCGGCTTTCCGGCAAACCGTATTTCTGAGGTCAAGGCAATGATCGACCCGACACGGGCCGGCTCAGCCGCCAAGGCCGCATAACGTCCGGCCAAACTGGACCCGCAAGGCAAGAGAGGGAGAGAACGAAGCTTCTCTCCCTCATCTCACTCGTTTGCCGAGGCATGCCCGAAACAACCCAAAACCTAGGCAGGCTGATAAGCAGCCACACGACCTCACCCGCATATCTTCAGCGGGCGGCGATAGTGGCCGTTGTCTCGTTCGCCTTCTTTCTGGGAACGCTTGCCCTTTTTTATCTTCGCCAACAGATAGGCTATTTCCTGCTTTCGACAGGTTTTCTTGTCGTTTATATCTTCACGCTTATCGGCTGGGTGATGCAGAAGAGAAATGTCGTCACCCTATATGAGAATGGGATCTCCTATCGAAAATTCCGCTTCGTATGGAGTGAGGTCCGATCC
>JADLDC010000163.1 GCA_020846885.1 Acidobacteriota bacterium
CACCTTTAATCGCGGCTACGCCGCCGTTTCGGTCAGCCGGGCGGCGGCATAGCCGCGAAAACTTCAATGCCTCTTGAGGCCGACTCAAAAGTAGAATCTTCCGGCTTTAGCTCCATAGGAGCGTCATGTTTATAGAACAGATTCTAACGATTGCGGAAGCTCCGTAGGAGCTGCATATTATAGACACAACGTGCTTTAATGCCGCCCCAAGCGGGGCTTGCTTCTTCCTTTTTCATTCGTTTCTATAAATATATTGCTCCTACGGAGCATGAGAATCACTTGGTTACCGACCTTCCAGACATCCTCGTGTGGATTGTTGCGACAGTCGCGTTTCCGGCGGCGTTTGACCGTGAATCGCAGCTCTGCCGCCGTTTCGGTCAACCGAGCGGCGGCAGAGCCGCGAAGATTTTTATACCCGAAGGTGAAGCATGGCTTCACCGCAAATAGGGCGGCAAAGCCGCAAGAGGTGGCTAGTCGAAGTATTTTCGAAGGACAATATCTTGCCAAAACGATGCTATCATATTTCGCACTTCGACCATTATGAACATTCAACTATTTGCTTCGATTACAATCTACAGATCTCTCCTATTTTGCTTCAGCCACTGAATCCACCACTTTCGCAACGCCTTCCGGTTCCTTTCTTCGGAAACGTAATTGAAGTAAGCATAAACGCCGTTTGATTTCCATTCCGCGGCATATTTTGGCGGAAGCATTTCGAGCATTAGTTTCTCCCATTTCGAATTTTCGCCCTTACTCAGAATCTTGAGAAGTATGAACACTGCCGTATCGCCGACTGCGAAATGTTGCCAGTGAGGCACCGAATATCGAGGGTCGGGTATCGGAGTCGTGTCAGATATCTTTTCGACAAGGCAGGGAATCGCCTCATCTCCTTTCAAGAGCAAACTCTCATAAATTGGATCAGTGACCGACGGTTCCTTGCCTGGCAAAGTGTCTATACTGATCAACCTATTGCAAAGCTCAGGTGCAGACATAACGGCAATATGGATAGGTATCGGGCCATTTATTGTTTCGGGAATAGTTTCAAATTCTGGCTCGGGTTCACGGCTGTTTTCGCTAACCACAGTCGGACGAGTGCAGGCGATTGAAAAGACAAACGAAACGGCGCACAACCAAAATATCAATTTCATATTGGTCCTCAATTCAGCATATTCTGACTTTTCGAATGGCTGTTCTCTCGATCCTGTCCGGCCTCACCTCAAACCCGATTCCCGGCTTTTCTGATGCGGTGATTGTTCCTTCGGGCGAAACCTCGATGGCAGGTTCCACAATATCTTCGTGCCAATATCGCTTGGAGGCCGAGACGTCGCCGGGCATTGTGTAGCCGGCTAGGGTGGAGATGGCGATGTTGTGGGCGCGGCCGATGCCGGATTCTAGCATGCCGCCGCACCAGGCTGGGATGTTGTTTTCGCGGCAGACCTTTTCGACAAGTTTTGATTGAGCGTGGCCGCCGACTCGGCCGTTTTTTATGTTGATAATCTTGCCCGACCGAAGTTCGATCGCCTTGCGTGCATCGTCGGCGGAGCGGATCGGTTCGTCGAGGCAGATCGGCGTTTTTATCTGTGCCTGGAGCTTTGCGTGATCCACAATGTCGTCGAAAGCCAGCGGCTGTTCGAGCATCATCAGATCAAACTCATCGAGGCTTTTCAATTTGTCGATGTCGGCAAGCGTGTATGCCGAATTTGCGTCGCCCATCAACAGAATATCGGGGAACGCGGCACGCACACGTTTGATAACTTCGTAGTCCCAATGCGGGGCGATCTTTATCTTTATCCGCCGATAGCCCGCATCTACCTCGACAGCGATCTTGTCGATAAGCTGTTCGATCGAATCCTGAATGCCGACAGAAACTCCGCATTCGATAACCTGATTAACGCCGCCCAAATGCCGCCACAGCGGCACGCCGAGCGTTTTCGCCTCAAGGTCCCAACAAGCCGTCTCGATGCCCGATTTCGCCATCCGATGACCACGCACACGTTTCATCAGATCCCAAATTTCGGCCGCCGAATCAACCGATTTTCCGACGACCATCGGAGCAAGTATCTTCTCCGCCGTCGCCCACGCCGAATCGGTCCATTCTTCCGAATAGCCGGGAACCTCGCCGCAGGTTATCTCGCCCCAGCCTTCGGCGCCGTCGGTGTCTTCAACGCGAACAAGAATAATTCGCCGTTCATAAGTGCGGCCAAAGCTCGTCTCAAAAAAATGAACGAGAGGAAGATTTATCTCGATAAGTTCGATCGATCTGATCTGCATAATCCGGGAACTCGAAACGTAAAAAGGTCATTGCCTACGCGTTGATCAACGGCGGTTTCACTCGATAACTTCAAACTGCACGAACTGATACGCGGTCCGATACTTTTCCTTGGCAAGCGGGTCGGTAATTGCGATCTGCAGGACATATTCGCCCGGAGTCATCTTGGTAGCTAAAGATAACGTTCCAGTGAGGTTTATGGCTCCCGGTGCGCTGTCGCTGCCGGGAACGACCGGCCGGGGCGAGCCTTCGAAAACGGGCTTGCCGTCAAGAAACAGTTTTATCTGCGACACCAAGCCGGCCTGACCGACGGAGGCTTTTGCGTTGAAGATAGTCAGGCCGTAATTGATCACTGTTCCATGTTTGAACCGCCGCTGCGCCGTATCGCCAACCGGGTTTGATGTTTGTTCGTCCGCCACGCCCTTCGAACGCTTTTGCCAAGCCTCGTAAGAAATATTCTCAAGCACCACGCCCGAAAGCGTGAGCCGCTTCTTTTTCAAATTCGGAACATCGACGAACTGGTTCGCTGAGCCGA
>JADLDC010000164.1 GCA_020846885.1 Acidobacteriota bacterium
TCCGCGACAAAACGATCGCCGCGGGATTGCTGGAAGGTTATCGTTCGGTCCTGCCGCACGGAGTTTATCCGGTCGCGTTCCTGTTTGTCGATGTGCCTGTCGAAGAGGTTGACGTAAATGTCCATCCGGCAAAGACGGAAGTGCGCTTTCGTCGGAATGAGGCCGTCAAGGATGTGATAGCCGAAGCGGTCCGCGGTTCGCTTGCCAGCGCCGGTGTGGTACCTGAAGTTGATACGGACGCCGCTGCTGGGCGTGCAGCCGCCGCGTCGAACGGCGCCGACGCTCAGGTCGGGTTTGCCGCGGGCGCCGAGCCGGTAAAGGATGATACTCTTTCCGATACCAGAGTTATCCAGCCCGTAATTTCGTTTGATAACGGACAGAATGAAGCCGCTTCGGGCATCGACGACGTGCTGATCCCGCCGCAGCTTTTTGCCGGCCGTAACGGTTCCGGGCCAGGCCCGGCGGCAGACGCGTCTGCCATGCTTGATTCGTCGGCCGATTTTGAACGGGCCGCCGAGATCCGAACGGACAGCAGCGAACCTGAGACTGACGAGCGGGGCATTCCGCCACACGATCAGTCCTTTGTATTTGAAGTGCCGCCGCTGAACTCAGCGGCAAGGCTGGTCAAACCGGCGGAAACAGAGAATCTGGCAACGTCGAAGATACGGCCGCTTGCCCAGCTGCACGACAGTTTCATTATTGCGGTTGACGACGAAGGCCTGCTGCTTGTCGATCAGCACGTGGCGCACGAACGGATACTGTTTGATAAATTTCGCAAGAAAGAGACCGAGCGACCGATCGAATCGCAGAACCTTCTGCTTCCGGAAACGGTCGATCTGACACCGGCCCAGGCTGAGGCGTTCAAGCTGGTCGAGGATCACCTCTCGGAGCTAGGATTTGGCCTAATGCAGCTTTCCGGCCGGACTGTTGCGATAAAGTCGATCCCGACGGACGTGCCGCCGGCGGAGGCGCGGAACCTTTTTGCCGAAATACTTGATGCGATCGAGGTCGAAAAACGCGGTTCTGCCAAAGCCTCCCTGCGAGACAATATTGCCGCAAGCCTGGCATGCAAGGCGGCCGTCAAGATCAATATGAAATTGACGCTCGAAAAAATGCAGTGGCTGATCGACAGGCTGCTGCTGACATCGTCGCCGACCACGTGCCCGCACGGCCGGCCGGTCATACTGCGGCTGACGATGAAGGACATAGAACGCGGTTTTCACCGAACATAGGATATGCACGAAATGAGCGATAAAGTGCCGTCAACCGAACGGCCCGATGCATTCTGGCATCGTGTTTATTTTGCGGTTGTGATAGTAACCGTTTTTGTGATCGCTGCCCTGTGGGCGTTTTCCAAGTACTTCTCGACTTAGCGCCAAAGAGTTTCTTCTTCGTGGATATTCGTGTCATCTTTCGTGCAATTCGTGGTTCCGGTTTTGCCCCGAACCACGAAACGCACGAAATGGAAACACGAAGATCCACGAAAAGGGCCCCGAATATATCGCTTGGGAAAAAACGAAATTGAAAGTTGAACAGCGCGTTTCTATACCTATTGCATGAAACTTCTCGATTGGGCGGTCGTCGTCGCATATCTCGTTTATGTGATCTGGGACGGCATTCGGATGACAAAGCACAGTGACAGCAAGGAAGGCTATTTCCTTGCGAACCGAAGCCTGCCGTGGTGGGCCGTCGGGCTGTCGGTCATGGCGACGCAGCTTTCCGCGATAACGCTGGTTGGCACGACCGGCCAGGCATACAGCGACGGGATGCGGTTCATCCAGTTCTATTACGGCCTGCCGTTCGCGATGATAATCCTTTGCGTCACGGTCGTGCCTTTCTTTCATCGGGCAAATGTTTTTACGGCGTATGAGTATCTGGAAAAACGTTTTGATGTACGCGTCCGCACACTGACGAGCTTTTTTTTCCTGATCTCTCGCGGGCTTGGCGTCGGCACTATCATCTCCGCCCCGTCGATCGTTCTTTCGATCGTCTTTGGCTGGAACCTGATCGCTACTATTTTTGCGATCGGGCTTTCGACGACCGTTTACACGGTCTTCGGCGGTGTTCAGGCGGTTACCTGGACGGACGTTAAACAGATGATCGTCATCTTCGTCGGTTTGGCCGTCTGTTTTGTCGTTATTTTATGGAGCTTTCCCGCCGGCGTCTCGCTCTATGACGGACTGCATCTCGCCGGCTCGCTTGGAAAATTGAATACGGTCGATACGAGTTTCAGCCTGACTGAAAAGTACACGATCTGGTCGGGATTGATCGGCGGACTGTTTCTGATGCTCGGCTATTTTGGCTGCGACCAGAGCCAGGTGCAGCGATTTTTGACAGCAAAGTCGGTTGACGAAGGCCGCACGTCGCTGCTGATGAGCGCGTTTCTAAAGATACCGATGCAGTTTTTTATACTGCTGATCGGCGTAATGGTCTTTATCTTTTATCAGTTCACGGCACCGCCGATCGTTTTCAACGCGGCCGAGGTCGCCAAGGCGGAAAACGACCCGAGATTTCAAACCATCGAGCGAAATTTTGCCGAGGCTCACGCAACGCGACGCGACGCCGCGATCAACTTTTCCGAAAAGCCTATAGCGGAATTTCGGCAAGCGTATGCCGAATCCGATCGAGCGTTCAACGATACAAGAAAGGAAGCCGTCGCCTACATCAAAGAGACCAGCGACAAGAGTTTTAACGACGTGAATTATGCCTTCCCGACGTTCATTCTCCAAAATATGCCGATGGGTGTTATCGGCCTTTTGATCGCCGCGATATTTGCCGCCGCGATGTCGTCGATCTCGGCCGAACTGAATGCACTCGCCACTGCAACGACCATCGACTTTTACCGCCGCCTCTACGCACCCGAAGCAAGCGACGCGCATTATGTCGCGGTCGGACGCATTTCGACATTTATCTGGGGAATTTTCGCCTGCATTGTCGCGATATTTGCAACCAACCTCGGCTCGCTTATCGAGGTAGTAAACAAATTCGGCTCGTTCTTTTACGGCTCGCTCCTCGGCGTTTTTGTGTTGGCGTTCGTCGTGAAGCGGGCGCGAGCGCGAGGTGCATTTTTCGGGCTGCTGTTCGGCATCGCCTCCGTCTGGATCGCAAGCTGGTACACAAATATTGAATTCCTCTGGTTCAACGTCATCGGCTGTCTGGTCACGGTCATCGCAGGCTATCTGATCAGCCTGACAGAGAGTAAACGCAGAGACGCGGAGACGCAGAGTTTATGATGCTAAAAGCGCCAAATGGCAAGAGATATTTAACGACAATACTGACGATCTTCCTCTGCGTCTCCGCGTCTCTGCGTTTAGAAACCCTAGCGCAGATAAAGCCGGTTTACGACCAGGGAGCGCTTGGGCTTGGGCGATTGCTTAAACGTCTGAACACGACCGCGAGCGCGATGATGATCGGCGCTCACCCGGACGATGAGGACACTGCTTTGTTAGCCTATCTAGCTCGTGGCGAAAATGCCCGCACGGCTTATCTTTCACTAACCCGCGGCGACGGGGGCCAGAACATCATCGGCCCGGAGCTGGGCGAAGCCCTCGGCGTTATCCGAACGGAAGAACTCTTGCAAGCACGAAAACTCGACGGCGCCGAGCAATATTTTACGCGCGCGTACGACTATGGATTTTCAAAGACCTTGGCCGAAGCGAAAGAGAAATGGGATGAAAAAGTGATCCTTTGCGATGTCGTTCAGCGGATCAGGCTGTTTAGGCCGCTGGTCGTCATATCCCAATTCACCGGCACTCCGGCCGACGGGCACGGGCAGCATCAATATGCCGGATATATCACGCCGCTCGCGGTAAAGGCGGCGGCCGACCCGAATCAATGCACCAACTCCGGCGGGCCGTGGCAGGTGCGGAAGTTTTATGTCCGTCACGGCTTTCGCTCCACGGGCGAACCGGGTTTGCGCATCAATACGGGCAAGTACGATCCGATGCTCGGCCGCAGCTATTTCGAGATAGCAATGGAAGCCCGAAGCCAGCACCGTTCGCAGGAGCAGGGCGTACTTGAGTTGAAGGGCGACCAGTTTTCCGGTTTGAATCTGGTCGAAAGCGCGGTGCCAAGAGTTGAAAATGAAACAGGAATTTTTGACGGTATCGACACGTCATGGACAGGGATCGTAAAGACCTACAACGCCGATAAACCGGTGAGCGATTATACAAAACGACAGCTTGCATTAGTGCAAACTTTGGTTGCTAAGGCGCTCAAGGAGTTTAACCCTTCTGATCCAAGCGGAACCTTAAATAATTTGCTTGCCGGACGAAAAGCGGTCTCCGACCTTCAACAGAGTTATTTTTCCGAACGGCCGACGGAACAACAGCGCAAATCTGATGAAGAACGGCAAGTCAATGAATCCGGCGTGACGTGGGCGATTGTACCTGCTTGGGGCGATTTGCATGAAGCCGTTCGGTTGGCGGCGGGCATCCGAATCGATGCGTTGGCGGAACGGGAAACCATCGCGCCCGGAGATGACCTCCAAGTAGCCGTCAAGGCCTTTTTCCCGGCGGACTCGCGCATAAAGATAAAGCATATCGGACTCGAAGCGCGATGGTGCAGATCGTATCTTCCGTCCTATTGTCCTGAGATCGCAATCGCGAAATCTGAAGAACCGAAGGTTCAGACGGCCGCATCTTTTCGGCGAGAAAGCGCCAACCAGACGGCATATTTCAATGTTTCCGCAAAAGGGCTTCGGGAACCGACACAGCCTTACTGGCTCGTAGAACCGAGAAGATCCGATCTTTACCAATGGACGACCTTCAACTATGGTGACAGCGGCATGCCTTTCCAGACGAAACTGCTTTCGGCGACGGTTTTGGCGGAAATTGATGGGGCGGGGTTCTCGATCACGCAGCCCGTCGAATATCGCTATGCCGATGACGTTCGCGGCGAGATTCGCCGCGATGTCGTGGCCGTTCCATCGCTTTCGGTCAGCCTTGATCAGGATATGATCCTTTTCCCGATCGGCAGGGAAGCGTATAAGCGCCGTGTTGTGATGACGATAGTCAATAATTCGGCGAAGCTAATCAGCGACAAGGCCAGTCTCGATCTTCCGGGCAGCAGCTATTGGAAAGCCTCACCAACTGAGGCCAACTTTACTTTAAGGGCAGGCGAAAAGACTAACATCGCGTTCGATCTGACAGTCAACAGCCAGGAGGAAGCCGGCGTTACTGAAATAGGAGCCATCGCATACGCCAACGGACGGGCCAATAGCGAGGAAATGAGGGTAGTCGCCTATCCTCACATCCAAACGCATCGCTTTTATCCCGCCGCGGAGACGAAAGTGATCATCATGGATTTGAAAACCACGCCTGTCAAAGTCGGCTACATCACCGGCAGCGGCGACCGTGTGCCGGAGGCGATGAAGCAGATGGGTTACGGCGTCGAGACGATCGATGAACGAACTTTGGCGTCGGGTGATCTTTCAAAATACGATGTGATCGTTGTCGGCATTCGTGCTTATCAGGTCAGGCCCGATGTTGTGGCGAATAACAAGCGGCTGCTCGATTTTGCGAATGCGGGCGGGACGCTGATCGTCCAGTATCAGCTTCCGGGATATACTCAGCAAAACCTCGCGCCGTTTCCGGCACAGCAGGGGCCGCGGGTTTCGGATGAATTGGCAAAGGTTACGATCGTTGATCCAGCCAACCCGATTCTCAATTTGCCGAACAAGATAACCGACAAAGATTTCGAAGGCTGGGTGCAGGAGCGCAACCTTTACAATTTTTCGACGATGGATGCGAAGTATGTTGGGCTATTAGAATCGCATGACGCGAACGAGGCCGAAAACAAAGGCGGCCTGGTCGTCGCGGATGTAGGAAAAGGGAAGTATATCTACTGCAGCTATTCACTTTTCCGCCAACTCCCGGCTGGCGTACCGGGAGCGTATCGGCTGCTTGCGAACATGCTCGCCTATTCAAGTAAAAATAGGCGGCCATTGCAGAAGCCCGCGCGTTAGAGGCCGTGTCAAATGCTTAAAATCCCGTAGGGATCTTGTGAAAATAGCCCACCGATTTATCGGTGGGAACGAATCACAGGTTTCCCGGTAGTCCCGCAGGGACGGTTGAAAACCAGTAAACATCGCCATTTTCTGTCGTCCCTACGGGACTCGGACCGCGTTGAAATTTTCCCCCACCGATGAATCGGTGGGCTATTTTCGGCCGTCCCTTCGGGACAAATACGTTGTTTTGACACAGCCTCGTTAGCAAGGTCTTGATCTCCAACGTCCGTAATAAGCCCGCGCTGACCCGCGGGCTTCCGCATGGATAAGAGATCCGTCCCTAAAAGCGCTAGGTAAGGACAGGGTCCATTAACGACTGCTTGATGCGGTTTTCGACATCCATGATATACAACACCTTGTCGTGATCTTCCTCAGTGTTGTACTTTTCGGTCAGGTCAGTGAAAAGATGTTCGAGCGAGATGAGTACCCGCTGTTTTACTTCGTTTTTATCAGTTTCAGACAGGGCCATATTGTTTCTCCTTAACTTAGGGAACGCTAGCGGCCCGCATCTTTTGCCGTAACCGCTACTCTATGACGACCAATAGGTCTCCGGCCGAAACGGTTGTTCCTTCCGCGACCTTCATCTCTTTGACGATGCCGTCCTTGGGCGCCTTTAGCTCATTCTGCATCTTCATCGCTTCAACCACGATCACACCGTCTCCCTTTTTCACCTCGGCACCAGCCTCAAGCAGCAGCCTGACAACTTTTCCGGGCATCGCCGTTCTTAACTCCGCCGCTCCGTCCGCGTGATCGGCACGATCGCCCGAACCGCGAAGACGTTTTGGGTCAATGAGAGTAATTGCCAAAGAATGTCCGCCGGTTTGTACGAGGACAGGCTGATCTGGTTTGGCTCGCGGCGAGACAAAAACTTCGGTGATCTTGCCGTTGTTCTTAAATAGATAAACGCCTTTTTCTGGTTCCGAAACTTCGAGTTCGTACTCGCGGCCGTCAACGCAGGCGAATGCTTGATCGCCTTCACGTCGGATCTCGACCTCGTGTTTTTCATCGCCGACTTGGGCTTGGAGTTTCATTTTAACTTTCAGACCGCGTCGAGTACTCAGATTGGGGTTTTTTGTTACGTCTCTGTTCCAACCACCAAATAGCCAAGCCACCCAGGAATCCAAACGTGATCGCGATGATGACCGTCGAGACCTTGACCTGCACAGGATCACCAAACACCCAGTCTCCGAATACGCGAGCCAGCAGTTGGCTGATCGTGAAAACGACGGTCATCCAAGCAACAAAAGGCCACTTGGTCTTGGGTCGAATCTTGCCTAAGCGGTATCTCTTTTCTTCAGGCAATGGCATTAGAAGTCACAAATTATTCAGCCGAAAACGGGAGAGCCCTTACTACGTGCGGGCTTCTGCATCGTCTGTCTTCCGCCTTCTGGACTTGATCGAAGAAACCGGTCGCTACCGCTCTCGGTTCTGACATCGTCATTCCGCACTCCGCACTCCGCACTCATGTTATGCCGTTTGCGAATCGCCTTTTACCTTGTTTGGCTGCGGTGTGACCCGCAGATAAGGTTTTACTTCCTTCCAGCCGGCCGGGAATTTTTCTTTTGCGTCTTCGTTTGAGATCGACGGGACGATAATGCAGTCGTCGCCGTCTTTCCAATTTACCGGCGTTGCGACGTTGTAATTTGACGTCAACTGCAGCGAGTCGATCACCCGAAGCACTTCGTCAAAATTGCGGCCGGTGCTCGCCGGATAAGTGATCATCAGCTTGACCTTTTTATCCGGCCCGATCACGTAAACCGAGCGGACGGTCAGCGCGTCGTTAGCGTTCGGATGGATCATATCGTAAAGGTCCGAAACCTTCCGGTCCGAATCCGCGATCATCGGAAAGTTAACGGCCGTTCCCTGCGTTTCTTCGATATCCTTTTCCCAGCCGATATGCGAATCCAGCGGGTCAACGCTCAGCCCCATTACCTTGACATTCCTTTTGTCGAATTCAGGTTTTAGCTTTGCGGCCATGCCGAGTTCGGTCGTGCAGACCGGCGTGTAATCCTTCGGGTGCGAGAAAAGCACGCCCCAGTCGCTGCCTAGCCATTCGTGAAAATTTATCTCGCCCTGCGTAGTTTGAGCGGTGAAATTCGGTGCTTCGTCACCAAGTCTGATAGACATAACAGAGGTCCTCCTTTTGTCTGGATCACTCAGTATAGCAAATGGCGGCGGGGCAATGCATCAGGCAGCGGCCGGCTCGTCGAAGTGCCCGTCCCGCGGCGCGGCCGGCCGAACCCGGAGAATACCGAGCTTCTTTTCGTCCGCCTGCAAGACCTCGATATCCAGGCCGTAATACGAAAGCTTTTCGCCAACCTTCGGCACATAACCAGCTTCGCTTGTTACCATTCCCGCGATCGTCGTAAAATCATCGTCCTCGATCTCAAGGTCAAAGAGCCGTTCGATCTTATCAATGGCCGTCGAGCCGAGCACATCCCAATATCCGTCCGAGCCTTCGACGATCTCGATGATCTCTTCTTCTTCGCTGTCTTCATCCTCAATTTCGCCTACGATCTCTTCCAAAATGTCCTCAACGGTCACAATGCCCGCGACGCCCCCGTATTCATCGATAACAATGGCAAGCTGTACATGGCCGATCTGCATTGCCTTCAGCAGTTCCGCCGCCGGCTTGGTCTCCGGGACAAAGAACGGGTCACGAAGAATAGAATCGATCCTCTCATGTTCCTTTCCCTCTGCCCATGCCTGGAGCAGGTCGCGAACATAGATCACACCCTCTATGTTATCGATATTGTCGCGATAGACGGGCAGCCGCGAATACTTTTCTTCGACCATCAGCTGCCGGGCCGCGATGATCGTCGATTCGACGGGGATGGCGCAGATCTCGGTCCGCGGCGTCATTATCTCGTCAGCGCGCGTTTCGTTGAATTCCACGAGCGATTCGATCATCTCGCGCTCGTTCTCTTCGATGATGCCTTCCGCCTCGCCGACTTCCATCAGGGCGTGAAAGTCGTCGGCGTAATCCTCCGATCGATCATCGGCGGCATCGGGTGCGACTGTCGCGTCGATACGCGCGGTTTCCTTTGGGGCAAAGAATCCCGCGAACGGCCGCGTTATCACCGCCGCCGCGCGGTAAATCGGCCCGGCAACAGGCAGCAGCAAAAGCAGGCGCTGTTCCGGATCACTTCTAACAAGCATGCGCGGGATTATCTGCCGGAAAATGGCGGTTGACGCTCCCGCGGAGGCCAAGGCGAACAGGACCAGAACGGCACGGTCATCGCCGGCAAAGCGTAACGCGATCATCGTCAGAGCGACCGTTACAGAAATGAGCAGGATCTGTATGGCCGAGCTCAGGACGAAACGAAAACGCGGCCGGTCATCCAGGATATCTCTAAGGGTCTTTGCCGATTGCGGTTTGCTTTCTTCGGTCTCGCTTGCAAGGCGGCGCAGGCCAAGGTCGGAGAGGTAGGAGAATGCCATATCCACAGTTGCCAGAAATGTCATGGCAATCAGGAGGCACGCGGCTATGACTATCTCAATTTCCATCTTCTGCTGACTGAATCAGATAGTATTTTTCCGTCGTATGAAAAGCAAGTCCTTTGCCCTTGCAGTAGTGCATCAGTTTGCATTATCTTGCCGCGGAGCGGCCCGAATATGGTAGCCAGATGCGAAGCTTCTGGTATGCATATTTGAAACGTCTCGTGCGTGGAAGACGCACGGCGGTCAAAAGGTTCCGCATCTTCAATGCGGAGTTCCATCGCCGCCCACAGTCCAGAGGTTTCACCACTGGCAACCCTCTCTCAGCCGCTTTGCGGCAGATAATTTCAAACTGATGCACCACCGCTATTGCCGTCGCTAGATCAAGGTGTTCTTCCAACTGCGGCCATCGCGGCCGATCATGTCATCTGCCTCGGCCGGGCCCCACGACCCGGCGGTATAGTTTGGAAAACTTCGTGCGGGGATCGCGTTCCAAACATCAAGGATCGGCGTCACGACACGCCAGCCGGCCTCGACCATATCCGCACGCTGAAAAAGCGTGGCGTCACCGATCATGCAATCGTACAGCAGCCGTTCATAGCCCGTTGATATCTGTTCGCCAAAGTGATCGGAATAATTAAAGTCCATATCCACGGCCCCGATCTTTACTATCGGCCCCGGGATCTTTGCTCCAAAATGCAGCGTAATTCCTTCGTCCGGCTGTATATGGATCTCTATCCGGTTCGTCGTCAGCCGTTCGACCGGCGTGTCGCGAAAAAGCATTAGCGGCGCCTGCTTGAACTGAATAACGATGCTCGTGTGCTTTGCGGCAAGCCGCTTACCGGTCCGCACGTAAAACGGGACGTCAGCCCATCGCCAATTGTCTATCTCGAACTTTAAGGCCGCGTACGTCTCGGTGTTCGAATCTGACGCGACCTTTTCCTCGCTGCGATAACCCGGCACGGCCTTTCCGTCGATCGCCCCCGCGGCATATTGTCCGCGGACGGCGCACTGCAATGCATCTTCCGGCGAAAACGGCTGGATGGCCTGAAGTATCTTTACCTGTTCGTTGCGTACCGAATCGGCATTGAACGACGCGGGCGGTTCCATGGCGGTGAGCGTGACAAGCTGGAAAATATGATTCGGGACCATGTCACGCAAGGCGCCGGCCGAATCATAATATCCGCCGCGCTGTTCGACGCCAAGTGTTTCGGCTACCGTTATCTGGACATGATCGACAAAATTGCGGTTCCAGATCGGTTCAAAGACGCTGTTGCCGAAACGGAAGACCATTATGTTCTGCACCGTCTCTTTCCCTAGATAATGGTCGATGCGGTAGATCTGGTCCTCGTTCAGGATCTTCAGCAGGTCCGCGTTCAGTTTTTGCGCCGAGGCCAGATCGCGCCCGAACGGCTTTTCGAAGATGAACCGCCGCCAGTTGCCATTCTCACTGCGGCCAAGACCGTTCTTTACGATCTTCTTTGCGACATTGGCGAACATCGAAGGCGGGATGGCCATGTAATAAAAGAAGTTCGGCGGAATGTCGTTCGCGTCGCAAACATCGCGGAGCATGTCCTTGATATCAGCGAACAATTTCTTGTCGTCATCGAAATCGCCGCCGGTGTAGTAGGTGCGGTCGCAGAACCACTTTATCCCATTTTCGTCCGCCTCCTTTCCGGCAAATTCCTTGAGGTCGGCGATCATCTGATCACGGAATTCGTCAGACAGCATCTCCTGGCGGCCCACGCCGACAATGGCGAATTTGTCCGGGAGATGCCCGTCCTTGGCAAGATTGTAGAGCGCGGGAAAAAGTTTGCGTTTTGTCAGATCGCCGGTCGCCCCGAAAATGACCATGACGCAAGGATCAGCGGTTTTGTCAGCACCTGCCATAATCTGCTAAAGCAAAAGATTAACATAGAGATGACGGCAAAGCTTTATCGCGCGCGGCGAACCATGCCGACCGGGGCGCAAAACTGAAGGAGCTTTCCGCAATGTTTCAGTGAAAAGTCGGCAGTTCTTTTCGTGCATTTTCGTGTCTTGCTTCGTGCCTATCGTGGTGAAGGGGAAAACCCAACCACGAAAAGCACGAAACAAAATGCACGAAAATGCACGAAAAGAATTGAATGCTTTGAGACAATTTGGTTGTGCCAATGACAGGAGTTTAGCCTTCAATATTCAAAGTTTTTCTAAGTTCGAGTTCCCGAGCGTTCATTTCACCGCTATCGGTTTCGTGATCGTAGCCGCAGAGATGCAGAACGCCGTGGAGCATGAGCTGCTTGATCTCTGTCTCAAGCGAAAGGCCGTTTTCATTGGATTGCTTTGCCGCTTGTTCGACCGAAATGACAATATCACCAAGGTTATTTTTGTCCGGGTCAAATTCGTCCGGTTCATTTGGAAAAGAAAGAACATCGGTCGTCGAATCCTTTCCGCGGAAAAGTTTATTCAACTCCTTCATCCGCCGATCGGAAACGAACGCGACCGAAAAATGCCGCATTGCGATATCCTCGACAGTTGCCGTCAATGCAGCCGCGAATCCGTTGAACGCCGAAGCCTCGATCTTAACTTTTCGTTGGAGATTGACGATCATCTAAGCCTTTCAAAATCCTCAATCGCGGAAACGCAGCCTTAAAGATACGGTTATCAAAGGTCAGCAACGCATATCCATGTTCGTTGGCATGCGCTCCAACGATAAAGTCCGTTACGAGACGTTTAGGTTCCGGTTGCTTTTGTTTGCGGCGGCGAACCGAATATCCATGATTTGCTTTCGCCGCGCTTCGCCAAATTTTCTCATCGATAACCCAGTCGATCGCAATTTCGGTATTGTTCAGAAACGTCTCGACCATCTTCTCCGTTCGCCCCTGGTAACCAAGTAGTTCGGCAAAAACGGCGCCGCAGATCACGAGGGTTCCTATGGCAGCGACATCATCGAGTGCGTTCTGGGCACGCGAGTTTAGGGCATCGGAGGAATTCCACAACGCGATGAGTACATTTGAATCGATGGCGGTTATCATTCAACACTCGGATCGTCAGGATCAAACCCGCGCATTTCTCTGACGGCCTTGATAACAGCGTCAAGCCCCGGTCCGATCCCCGGCGTCCCGATTCCGCGATACTTGGCAAAAGGACTTTCTTTCCTAACCGGCCGAACCGTTATCTCGTGGTCGTCGTTCTTTTCAAATCGGATCTTGTCGCCCGGTTTTACGCCCAATTCTTTACGCACTTCCAACGGAACGGTTATCTGTCCTTTGCTGGTTATTTTTGCTTCTATTTCCATTCCGAACCTCATTCCTTACCTTAACACAAGTTGTCCTTACCTTGAAGAAGTAATGGCCTGGCTTATCAAGATGATTCAATTGCTGTTGACGTGATGCTTCGTTTTCTTGATGCCTTCTGAATACACCTCAAAATCCGAGTTGTTCACGACGAGGATCATCTAACGAGGGTTACTTCAGCCCCATATCTTTGCTCTTTCCGTAAAAATGCCTTAGCAAAACTTCTGCGAGAGCGGCGGATCCGGTATTTGAATGGTGCTCGCACATGTACAACGTGTCGAGAGCGAGCTGCTTGTCTTCGCGGAGCGCGGATGCAAATTCTTCCCAGTCGGCACGCATACCTCGATCAAACAGCGAATCTATCGCCGTTCGGGTCCACTTTTCATCTTTTAGATTACGGTGTTTCATTCTTCTCTTTGATCAGAATTTTCACAGATAACTCTTTCCCGATCTCGCGGCATCACGTAGTTGTTCTGGTATCTCGATCTTCATTTGTCCCGTGGTTTTCATACGCCTTCACGATCATCTGCACCAGTTTATGCCGGACGACGTCTTTGTCTGTGAAATAGACAAACTCGATCGCGTCGATGTCGTTAAGCACAACTTCGGCTTCTTTTAGACCGCTTCTTTGGCCGCGTGGGAGGTCGATCTGGGTCTTATCGCCGGTTACGACGGCTTTTGAGCCAAAGCCGATGCGCGTGAGGAACATTTTCATTTGTTCGCTCGTCGTGTTTTGGGCCTCGTCGAGAATTATAAAGGCATCGGCCAGCGTGCGGCCGCGCATAAACGCGAGCGGGGCGATCTCGATAATGCGTTTTTCGAGCATCTTTGTGACGCGTTCGCTATCCACCAAGTCGAACAACGCATCGTACAAAGGCCGCAGATACGGATCGACCTTGTCCTGAAGATCGCCCGGCAAAAAGCCGAGCCGTTCGCCGGCCTCGACCGCCGGCCGCGTCAGTATGATGCGGCTGACCTGTTTCTTAAACAGAGCATCCACCGCCATCGCCACCGCCAAAAAGCTCTTACCCGTGCCGGCCACGCCGATCCCAAAAACAAGATCGTTCTTCGCGATAGCATCAAGATACTTTCGCTGGTTCGCCGTTTTCGGAGCGACCTGCTTTTTGCCCGACGGATTGAACCGCGCCTTTAGAAAATGGTCTTTTAAACTATACGCCCGGTCTTCAGCGATCTGTTTGAATGCGTCACGCAGCTCTTTGTCCGTAAAGGTATTTCCTTCGGCAAAAAGGTCGGTGAAATCCCCTAGTATTTGCTCGACAGTCCTTATATCCTGCTCGTCGCCGTCTATGAGAAGCTCGTTCCCACGCGCTCCTATATTTACGTCGAGCAGCGATTCAAGGTATTTGATGTTTTGATCCTGTACCCCGAAAAGGGTGTTGAGGCCTTGCGGCGGAAGCTCCAGTTTTCGTCGATTGCTCAAATTCTTAGCGGATACCTGCAGTTTCAGTTGAATTTATTAGTTTGAGGCTACTAGAACCTGAACGCACTGTCAATCAGTTTGCGCAACGCAGACGCCCTCGGCGGTTGGCACGGGTCTTGCACCTCGACCTGTATAGGCAGAATGGTTGTATCAGAACGGTTCACATGGGGAGGTATTCTCAATTTATGGTCAGTATTTTTATGAATTACGACAAGCCGGATCACAGGCGGATCTTGATCGGGCCGCACACGACCAGCCCCGGAACGCGGGAAGAATCCGCGATCGTCCGCAATTCGCCGCGTCCTATCATTGAGGTCAGGCAAACCGAGATCTATACGAAGGCCCGCCAGATATTCACGCGCGGACGCAGAGCCTCACTGGTGCGCGGTTCAGAGATCGTTTGATCGAAAAAGGAGGGAATTATGCCGGAAAGGAAAGACGGAACAAGCAAGTATACAGCAAAACAGGAACGCAAGGCAGACCATATCGCAGAGGGCTACGAGAAAAAGGGCGTGTCCGAAGACGAAGCCGAAAGGCGGGCCTGGGCAACAGTAAACAAACAAGACGGCGGCGGCAAGAATCCGGGCGGCTCCGGGCGTAAAAAGTCCAAATAAAACCGCAAACGCTTAGATCCGGGAGGGAGACAAAAATGAAGAATATTTTAGCACTATTAGGAGGCCTCGGCGTCGGCGCGGCCCTGATGTTTCTTTTCGACCCAAAGGGCGGCAACCGCCGCCGGGCGCTCATCCGTGATAAGGCTGTGGGACTCTCGAACGACGTCCGGGAAACGGTAGGCAAGCGCACCCGCGACCTCAGCAACCGGGCAAAAGGAATGCTGCATGAGGCCAAGTCCATGATGCCCGATATCAGCTCGGAACGGCCGGAGAGCGCCGAACGTTCGTTTTGAGCGATAAAGATGTCGGCCGCACTGGCGGCTGGAAATGAGACAGACGTGCGGGCCGTTCGCCCCGGGCCGCTAAGAGGGAGCCTTGTATTATGAAGATCACGAACCTTATCAAAAAGCTCGGAGGCCGTGAGCCTGACGGCTATCCTTTCCTTAGCGTTTACCTGAACGCCGAATCGAACAGTACGGGCCGCGAAGACTATCAGGTCTGGCTGAAAAAGAGCCTTTCCGAACAGGCACGGACGTACAAGGAGAATCCCGAAGAAGCGGAACGCTTTGAGAACGCCGTCCGAAAGATCAACGATTTTGTCGGCGGCGCCGATGTTGCTTCAAATGGCATTGCAATTTTTGCGAGCCTCGGCGATGGATCGATATTCGAGACGGTCGAATTGGATGTACCGTTTCGCCAAAATCGATTTTTTGCGTACGACCGTCCGTATATTTTCCCGCTTGCCCGTGCCGTTTATCAGCATCCGCGCTATGCCGTGCTTTGGGCCGACACGAACAAGGCCGATATCTACATTTTTGATGGAGAGGACCGCATTCGAACGGACAAGCGTGCAAATGAAAAGGTCGAGAACATACAGAACGTCGTAACGAATCGAACACAGGTCGGCGGCTGGTCGCAGGGAAGATTTCAGCGGCATATCGATAATTTCCATCTTCATCATGCAAAGGAGGTCGTCGGCGAATTAGAAACATTGATCCGCGAGAAAGGTATCGACAAACTCGTCCTTTGCGGCGACGAAGCCGCGATCATGCCCGTCCTTCGCCCGCAGCTTTCCAAGGCGGTCGAAGAAAAGGTGATAGCGGTGATCAATCTGAGCCAGTACGATTCGCCCGAAGAGATCCGCAAGCGCACGCTCGATGCGGTCGGGATAGAAAACGCGGCGGCCGATCTTGAAAAGGTCAATGACGTCAAGGACGCGGCTCGTGCGGCCGCCGGAATGGGAACGCTCGGGGTCGCCGACACGCTTGCCGCTCTTGCGAATGGGCAGGTACAGGAACTGGTCATCAGCGCCGATATCGACGCGATCGGATACGGCGAGAACGAGGTCGAAGCTATATTGGAACACTACCGGCCGGGCGACGGGACCGCACCGGTCGAGAGGCCGCCGATGGTTCGATTTGCCGGCGAGATAGCCGATCAGCTTGTCCTGCGGGCATTGAATACGGACGCGAAAGTGACGCTGATCGAAGACGATTCGCTCCTAAAAGATACCGGCGGCGTAGGTTCGATCCTGCGATACAACATGAACGCATCGGCATCAGGATAAAGCCAGGCCTCTTCAAGTGCGGAGTGCGGAATGCGGAGTGCGGAATGCAGAAGTCAGAACCGCGAGCGGTAGCGACCGGTTTCTTGCTCTCGCCGGAGCCCAGTCGCTACCGCTCCCGGTTCTGACAAAGGAGAGGCCCAGTCGCTACCGCTCCCGGTTCTGACAAAAGGAGAAGATCATGCCTGCACCAGCCAAAAAGAGAACAACACAGCACGACGAACAGCCGCGATCGCCAATGCCGCCGCAGAAGCAGCCGCGGCCCGGCATTGAGGCAAAGATGCGGCCGCGGCCGGAATTCCTCGCGCCGAATTATAAGGGCGCCGAAAAGCTAAAAGGCAAAGCTGCGATCGTAACCGGCGGCGATTCGGGCATCGGCCGCTCAGTAGCGGTGCTTTACGCCCGCGAAGGTGCCGATGTCGCAATCGTCCATCTGCCCGCCGAAAAAAAGGACGCGGCAGAAACAAAGGCATTCGTTGAAAAAGAAGGCCGCCGGGGCATTACCATTTCCGGCGATGTCAGAGATCCGAAATTCTGCAAACGTGCCGTCGAAAAAGCGTGGAAAGAATTTGGCCGTCTCGACATTCTTGTCAACAACGCCGCGTTCCAAAAGCATCAGCAGTCGATCGAGGACATTACCGACGAGCAGTTCGAAGAAACCTTTCGGACAAATATTTTCGGCTATTTTTATATGGCAAAGGCCTCGTTGAAACATCTTCCCGAAGGCGGCGTGATCGTCAACACAGGTTCGATCACCGGGCTTGAGGGAAGCAAAGAGCTGATCGATTATTCTGCGACAAAAGGCGCGATCCATGCCTTTACAAAATCGCTTGCCCAAAGCCTTGTCGATAAAAAGGTCCGCGTGAACTGCGTTTCGCCCGGCCCGGTCTGGACGCCGCTCAACGTCGCCGACAAAGAACCCGAAGACGTCGCCCAACACGGCGCCGACACCCCAATGAAACGCCCCGCCCAGCCCGAAGAGATCGCCCCGGCATACGTCTTCTTCGCATCCGACGCCGATTCAAGCTACATCACCGGCGAGGTCCTAACCCTACTCGGCGGCGAAACCCGGGCAGCGTAACGGCCTTTCCAGGTTCCGGTCAGAACCACCTGCGGTAGCGGGTGGTTGAAGATCATGCCGACACTGTCAGAACCACCTGCGGTAGCGGGTGGTTCAAGATCGGGCCAACGTGTCAGAACCACCTGCGGGAGCGGGTGGTTGAAGATCTTGCCGCCGTGTCAGAACCACCTGCGGTAGCGGGTGGTTGAAGATCGGCCGACGCGTCAGAACCACCTGCGGTAGCGGGTGGTTGAAGATCGTGCCGACACTGTCAGAACCACCTGCGGCAAGCGGGTGGTTGAAGATCGTGCCGACGTGTCAGAACCACCTGCGGTAGCGGGTGGTTGAAGATCATTGGCCCCGATACCCGGAGCAACGAAAAGGCTCTTCGCTTTTGCTTGACATATCTCGTTGTCGTGTTCAACCACCCGCTACCGCAGGTGGTTCTGACAAGGCTAAACCACCCGCTGACGCAGGTGGTTCTGACAAGCTTCAACCACCCGCTGACGCAGGTGGTTCTGACAAGCTTAAACCACCCGCTACCGCAGGTGGTTCTGACAAGAATTACGGTGCTTCTCCCGCACCCGTAAGGTGAGACGACACAACACGACGAGTGCGCGAAAGATCGGAACGGCCAGACGATAGGTCACGGATTGGCCACCATTAACCAACCGTTGACGGTATCGCCTGGGCCGATGGCAGTAGCCGATCGGTTCCTGATACAAAAGCCCACAGTGTACGTGCCGGCCGGGAGTTCGACGACGGCGCTCGCACTGAAATTCGAAAGCTGCACCGGTTTATGAGCGGCGAGGAAATTATTATCGAGAAAGTTGTTGATCGTTCCGCCGGCGGCCTGATAACACAGTCCGTAGTCAAATACCTCGCCCGGTTGTGTGCCAGGATTCGACAGGATCGAGGCGCTGGCCGCTCCGATCAAGCGCTGACCGTCGGTCAGGGTCACGCTGACCGTCGGCCCAGCAAAGAGGTACGAGGAGTTGTTCGGAAATTGAGTTATAATGGGTCCTGCAAAGGGATAAAGGCCAACAATAATTCCTGAACCGCCGGGCCCTTGAGGACCTTGTGGACCTGCCGGTCCCGTTGTCCCTGTCGGCCCCGCCGGCCCGATCGGCCCTGCCGGCCCGGTCGTTCCTTGCGGCCCAGCCGGTCCCGTTGTTCCTTGCGGACCTGTCGGCCCCGCCGGCCCCTGTGGCCCAGCGGGGCCTGTCGTCCCTTGCGGACCTGTCGGCCCTGTCGGTCCCTGGGATCCGGTCGGCCCCTGCGGCCCAGCCGGTCCCGCTGGACCGGGAGGTCCCTGTGTCCCGATCGTAACGTCAATTGACGCAAATGACGGCGTATAGCCGTTCACGCGTAATTTGTACGACCCCGGTCCCAGGATCGTCCCCGGAAGTACGTCGGCCACGACCAAAGTACCGTTGTTGCTCACGACCCTCAGCGCTATGCCATTTATGAGGACCTGTCTGGCGGCCTCGCCGCGGACGGGCGGCAGGGCGGGGAAATTTGCGCCGTAGATAAGAAAAGTTTGCGGGAGCGTCGCATTAAACTGAACTTCGACCCGATCTATCTCTGGGGCCTGTGCCATAGCGGAAGCCGCCAAGCTCGCAGCCAGCAAAAATGAGACGAACAAATTTTTCATAATGTACATTGAAAGGATCCTCCTGATCGGCAAGTGAACCGCAAAGCCCGAAGAGCGAAAGGTATGTCTCGTGAGTTTGATAATAATCGTTCCGCAACGGTCGCGAAGACAAGCTGCTACGGCCTAAGACCGTTTTCCAATGCTCACGGACAGCCTGTTGGATACGACATTCTGACGAAATTGTCCGTAATCTGGAATACCAAGCCCGATGCGTCGCCGTGTATGCCGAGAAATGTTGCCGTGTCAGAACCACCTGCGGTAGCGGGTGGTTGAAGATCGTGCCGACGCGTCAGAACCACCTGCGGTAGCGGGTGGTTGAAGATCATTGGCCCCGATACCCAGAGCAACGAAAAGGCTCTTCGCTTTTGCTTGGCATATCTCCTTGTCGCGTTCAACCACCCGCTACCGCAGGTGGTTCTGACAAGGCTAAACCACCCGCTAACGCTCTTGTTTCTGACGCTTTCTTATAATACCGCCGACGGTTACTGTTTCGCGTAGGTTTAGTATGAGTTGGCCTTCGTTTGTCAGTTCGGGGCGGAGGAAGCGTTCGGTGGTTGGGACGCGGATGTTGTAGTGGCGGCAGAAGGTTGAGGCGTGGATGCCGAAGCCGTTGCCGGGCAAGCGGCGAACGGGGAAGTGTTCGGCGAATCGGTCGTATGCCGGCTGGACGGCGATCTGGTCATCTTCGCGGCTGTAAAAAAGCGCGACCGCCTTTGGGCTGCCGAGCAGTTCGTACATCTTTCGGTTCAGAAAGAGCTTGCCGCGGAAATTGATAGTGACGCGCGGTTCGAGCGATTGCCCAAACGCATTCGCCGGCCCGCCGCGGAATTTTTCCCATTTTCTGTCAAGCGTCATAATTTCGATGTTCCTCCTGGGAGTGGACGTTTGTGCTGAATACGGCACAGTGTTGCAAGAATAGCACGATTGTTTCAAGAATGCAACAAGGTTTTTATCGTGTGTTGGGTAAGCCTGAAATTTTGCTGAAGGATGCCGCCGTTCCGTTTCTAAGGAATTCGGGACATATAGATGAACTCGCGGGTTTTGCCGAATATCGACTGATCTCGCCAAGAGGGCCTTGCGCGGCCATAATTCGCCGTTTTTTGAGGCCGGAAATGAAGCCCTCTTGTCCAACGGTTCTGTAATCTGGAATACCAAGCCCGATGCGGCACCGTGTATGCCGAGAAATGTTGCCGTGTCAGAACCACCTGCGGTAGCGGGTGGTTGAAGATCGTGCCGACGCGTCAGAACCACCTGCGGTAGCGGGTGGTTGAAGATCATTGGCCCCGATACCCGGATCAACGAAGGTCGTTTGTTTTTGCTTGGCATATCTCCTTGTCGCGTTCAGCCACCCGCTACCGCAGGTGGTTCTGACAAGGCTAAACCACCCGCTACCGCAGGTGGTTCTGACATGCGTGAGCCGATAGTAATGTCAAAAAACTTTTGCCCGCATGTGGCTTTGTTGCGTATCGGATACTGTTTTCCGCTTGCTCCGCCTTTGCAAGCTGTCTTGCGGCTATGCTATTCTTACTCCTTTGTATTGACATCGATTATCCTTTTATTTACAGGAGCAGAATATTAAAAATGGCTAATGGAACCTCTCCGCAGGTCGGAGAAGTGGTACAGATTATCGGGCCGGTCGTTGACGTTGAGTTCAAAGACTATTTGCCGCCGGTCTATCAGGCGCTTCGGATAACATCTGAGGGTTTTGATGTTGAGACGCCGGTGGACGTCGTTGCCGAGGTGCAGCAGCATTTGGGCGAAGGACGCGTGCGTGCGGTCTCGATGCTGCCGACCGATGGAATGGTCCGCGGAATGAAGGCCCAGGACCTCGGCGGGCCGATAACCGTGCCGGTCGGCAACGCAACGCTGGGCCGCGTCATGAATGTTGTCGGTGAGCCGGTTGATGAACTTGGTCCGCTAAATGCCGAAACGCGTTCGTCTATCCATCGCCATGCACCTTCATTTGATGAACAGGCGACCTCGCTCGAGATGTTCGAGACGGGCATCAAGGTCATCGACCTTGTTCAACCGTTCCTTCGCGGAGGAAAGATCGGCCTCTTTGGCGGTGCCGGCGTCGGTAAAACGGTGCTCATCATGGAGCTGATCAACAACGTCGCAAAAGGCCGCGAAGGTTTTTCGGTGTTTGCCGGGGTCGGCGAACGAACCCGCGAAGGCAACGACCTTCTCCGCGAAATGGTCGAATCGAAGGTCATCACCTACGGCGACGATTTTAACCACAACCTCGAAGAAACCGGCCGTTTCGATCTTTCAAAGGTCGATAAATCGAAGATCCCGGGATCAAAGGTATCGCTCGTTTACGGCCAGATGACGGAACCGCCGGGAGCCCGTCTCCGCGTTGCGCTTTCGGGGTTGACGGTTGCCGAATACTTCCGCGACCAGGGCAACGACGTGCTGTTCTTTGTCGATAATATTTTCCGCTTCACCCAGGCCGGCTCGGAAGTTTCCGCACTGCTCGGCCGCATGCCGTCCGCCGTGGGCTATCAGCCGACGCTCGCCACCGAAATGGGCGAAATGCAGGAACGAATCACCTCGACCAAGACGGGTGCTATCACATCCATCCAAGCCGTCTATGTGCCCGCCGATGATTACACCGATCCGGCACCCGCGACGACCTTTGCCCACCTCGACGCCGTAACGGCGCTTTCGCGTCAGATCGTGGAACTTGGTATCTACCCGGCGGTCGATCCACTGGCGTCAAATTCCCGCATTTTGGATCCACAAATCGTTGGCGAGGAACATTATGTAACAGCTCAGGAAGTGAAGCGTATCCTACAGCGTTATAAGGACTTGCAGGACATCATCGCAATCCTCGGTCTGGACGAATTGTCAGAAGACGATAAATTGACCGTGGCCCGCGCCCGCAAAATTCAACGCTTCTTTTCGCAGCCATTTACGGTCGGTGAGCAGTTTACAGGACTCAAGGGCGAGTACGTGAAGGTCGGGGACACGATCAAGGGATTTCGAGAAATATTAGAGGGCAAGTGCGACGACATGCCTGAACAGGCGTTCTACATGGTCGGCACGATCGAGCAGGCAAGGGAGAAAGCCAAAAAGATGGCCGCAGGGGCCTAAGGAGAGGCCGTCATCTGGCTGGCGGGTCTAACTTGCAGACACGCCGGCGACACGCCTGCGTTCCGATATGCTGAAACTGGAAATAGTAACACCCGAACGACGGGTAGTAGATGAAACGGTCGATTCGGTAACGGTTCCGACCCTTTCGGGCGAAGCCGGAATTCTGCCGAATCACGCGCCGCTTATCTCGGCCCTAAAGCCGGGCATTTTGAGCTTCACTAACAAGGGTACAACAGAACGGCTTGCCGTGGCTGGAGGCTTTGTCGAGGTCAGCTCCGATATGGTCTCGGTGTTGACGGACGTCGCCGATGCTGCTGCTGACGTGAATATTGAGACTGCTCGGGCAGAGCGGGACGCGGCCGAAAAGGCCCTGGCAGCTAATTCGGCAAAAGCCGTCGAGGAGACCGAGGCGTACAGGGCTGAACTTGATCTTGCAAATGCCAGGCTGCAGCTTGCCGGACGTTGAACGGTAGGGTCATTAGAAAAGGGGCCGTCCGAAATGGGCGGCCTCTTTGCTTTTTGCCCTGTCCTTCCGATCCCAACCCACGGCAGATGCAGCGAGAGATATCAAGATTCCTTTTGTTGGTGGTATTGGACGCTGAGGAGCGCGGACCTGGACCACGGCGTCAACGCAAACAGGCCGCAAAATGCGGGAATAAGATGTTCTGCACCATACGCCGATGCGTCGGATCGGATACGGCGGGGAATTTCGGTTTCCCTGGACCGTTGTTACCGCGCGGGTGCCGGGAACGCCGGCAGTTATTGTACAATCTTGTGAGATGAAGGAACCCTTGCTTGCCGCCTTATTTGAAGATCTTGCGCCGCGTGCTATGACGGTGTCGGAGCTTAATTCTGACATCCGAATAGCGCTTGAGCGCAGGTTTTCAAATGTTTGGGTCGAAGGTGAGGTCGTCAACTTTCTGGAAGCAGCGTCCGGGCACTGGTACTTTTCGCTTGCGGATGGAAATTCATTCATCAAGGCAACATGCTTCAAAAACCAGAATTATCGAATTCGCTTTATGCCGTTTGACGGCCTTCAGGTCCAATGCCGCGGCCGGATAACAACATATGAGAAGCGGGGCGAGTACCAGTTAAGCGTTGACTCGCTTGAGCCGATCGGCGAAGGTGCCCTCGCGGTCGCGTTCGAACAGATAAAGGCCAAGTTACTGCGTGAGGGGCTGTTTAATGACGACCTCAAGCGTCCCCTGCCGCACTTCCCACGTCGCGTCGGCGTTGTGACATCTCCCGACGGAGCGGCGCTTCATGACATCCTACAGGTTTTGGACAGGCGGGCGAGGTCGGTCGACATCGTCCTCATTCCGACACAGGTCCAGGGCGAAACGGCCGGCCGGCAGATCGCGGATGCGATCAGGCTCGTTAATCGGTTCTGCGATAGCTGCCTGGAGCATGAACGGATAGATGTGCTGATTGTGGGCCGCGGCGGCGGCTCCGCCGAAGACCTGTGGGCATTCAATGAAGAACAGGTCGCCCGGGCGATACGGGCTTCGAATATTCCGATCATATCTGCGGTTGGGCATGAGGTAGATATTACGATCGCAGATATGGTTGCCGACCTTCGGGCGCCGACCCCATCGGCCGCCGCGGAGATAGTTGCGCAGAGTGAGCGCGAGGTTATGGGACGGATCGGCCAATTCTCCCGCGATCTTGTTCGGCAAATGGAGTACAAAATGATCGGAGCACGCAGCGATCTTCAGTCTTTGGAGATGGCTGCTGTATTTGCGGAGTTTCCAGGACGGCTAAGGGAAAAGCGGCATTGCGTGGAGCAGTTGGCTACGGGTTCCCAGATAGCTGTCAGTGCTAGACTGGCGAAACGGAACGAGGTTTTTGGTGCTGTGACGGGCCGCTTATCGCCCGCGCGGCTTGCGGCGGCGGCGGCCAAAAGCTCAAAGCGGCTTTCGCTCCTCAATTTACGGGCCGAATCTGCGGCTGTCGGAATAACCGGCGGCCGAAGCGCGAACCTTGCGAGCGCGATGGCCCGGCTGAACGCCCTATCGCCGCTTGGCGTTTTGACACGAGGTTATTCGATCACGCAAAAAACAAGCGGCGAGATAGTGCGTGATCCGCATCAAACGAGCGTGGGCGAGCAGTTGAGAATCACGCTCGCCGGCGGCAAGATCGAAGCCGAAGTCACCCGAAAAGCCGATCTATAGGAAGGAAAAGGGATTGGGGAAGAACGTTGTTGAGATAGAAAAACAGGCAGTGTCCGCTAAGGGGCTCGATATATTTGGCGCTCATACGGACCTACGGCCCGGGAAGCGAAGCACGCTGCGGACCATTTTGGCTACCGCCGCAGCCACTGTTTTGATAGTGGGTGCGATCGCTGGGATCGGTGCATTTTTTTATTGGCGGCATTTGGAATCGACACCGCAATACACGCTTGCTTTGATCATTGACGCGGCCAAGCGAAATGATGATAAGACCGTCAACGAACTGGTCGATATCGATGCGGTCGTCGACGATTTTCTGCCCCAAATAACTGGAAAGGCAGTAGAACTCTATGGCCGCAATCTACCGCCGGACACCCTTGAGCGGGTTGAGCAGATAGCCGCACCGGTTCTACCCGCGGTCAAGCAGCGTGCGCGGGAAGAATTGCCCGGTGCAATCCGGAAAAAGACCGAAACTTTTGGTAATGTGCCGTTCGCCGCTATGGTCGTCGGAGCAGACACTTACCTTGATATCAAGGTTGAGAAAGATCAGGCAATGGTACAAAGCAAGGTGCCGGATCACAATTTTGAGGTACGTATGGTCCGATATGGCCAAAGATGGAAGATCGCAGGCCTCCAGGATGACGAGCTTGCGACCCGCATTGCCCAGCATATCGGCCAGGAAGTGATCGCGATCGCCTCAAACGGCGGCGACTCAAAACAAAGCTTGCTCGGCGTAAAGAACATTAATGAACTCCTTCGCCGGGCGGAAGAGATCTTCAGATAAATATGGCAAACACTTTCGAAGCGTCACTGACTGAATTGGAACGAATAGTAAGGCAGTTGGAAGACGGCGATCTTGCGCTGGAAGAAAGCCTGAAGCTGTTCGAGGACGGCGTCCGTCTTTCGCGCGAATGCCGCGAACGCCTCACAAACGCCGAGCGGCGGATCGAGGTGTTGATGAAAGAACCCGATGGGACGATCAGCCTGGAGCCGGTTCAACCCGTGGAATGAAAATTCTATACTACCGCGTTGCCGTCATAAGGGCCGCCAGGGCGGCGAACATAACGACCACAAGGCCAAGGACCACGAAGGCCAAAGCAACTGTGTAGAGAACAATTCCTGAGGTATTTTCCTTGCCTGACTTTCCGTTGTACGCCTTTCCGCAGCGGGGACATTTAACATGCGTCAGGATCTTTGGCCCTAAAACTCCGCCCCACCACGTGAAGCGGACCTTTTGGGCTGTTGTACCACCGCATTCCGGGCACGGTGCATAAGTGTTCATGGTTTCGGCGGGGTGACGACGAGTTTCTTTTCAAGGATGCTGCATGTTTCCAGTGTACTCGTCGGGTCTATGGCCATGCTGTCAACGACGACCTGCTGTATCTTTCCTTCTTTGTCCACTACGAAAGTCGCCCGCCTGCCGTATCCGGCCGCCTCATTATAAAGCCCGTAAAGCTTGGTCACGCTTCGGTCCCAATCGCTCAGCAGCTGAAACGATGTTACCCCGATCTTTTCAGCAAACGCTTTGTTCGAAAACCGCGAATCCATGCTGATGCCGAAAACCTTTGTATTGGCCGCTTCAAATTTGGCTATACCAGCCTGGTAAGCCTGCAATTCCTTAGTTCAGCCGCCGGTGAACGCGAACACATAAAACGCCAGAACAACATTGCTCTTGCCGCGAAAGTCGCTGAGTTTGACCTTTTGCCCGGCGGTGTCACTCAATGTGAAATCAGGGGCCTCGTCGCCCACCTTTAATTTTATTGGTGCTGGGGCCTGGGCAGTGGTAGCGATATAGAACGAGGCTACGATCATTGCCGCGAGAAAAATCCGTTTCATATCGGGATCTCCAATTAAAAAGTAAAAGCCGCCTATCCAGCTATCGCAAGATCAGCGGCATTTAGCTTAGCGCAGTTTAGTTCAATCCCGTGAACTGAAAATGCTCAAAATATACCAAAACAGAAGGGCAATGCTGGCAAAGAGTGTCAGCGACGCTGCCACGTGCTGGTTGGTATTGTATCGGTGCATTACGTTCGAGGTGTTATACAAGATCGCGGTTCCCGCAAACGCGACCATCACGAACGCGAATACACTCCCGAGCGAAAAGCCGAAGATCAGGCTTGCCGCTATAAACCCAAGGGCCGCAAATCCGCCAATAGCCAGGATCGGGCCGAGAAAGCTGAAGTCGGTCCGCGTCAAAAAGACCGTTGCCGTTATCCCTAAAAAAAGGCCCAGTGTCACAATGCCGGCCTTCGGTATCACGCTGGCATCAGAATAGACCGCGGCGATGAATATCAGCGGTACGAATATGACCGCCTCGGCCAGGACGTATAACCCGAGGCCCAGATACTGCATTGCCGACGACGTCTGGGAATTTGCCCACCAATTGGCCAGGAATGAGATGCCCATAAAGGCGCCCAAAACGATTAGCCACGAAAATCGTCCGCCGAGCATGGTCATCGCGATATCGTCGGCGTATCCAGACGCAAAGATCGCAAATTCGATCCCGACAAAGGCAAGGATGGCCGCGGCAAGCAGAAGGTATGTCTTCCGAATGAACTGAGCCCTTGCAGAAGGAGCGGCATCAGCCGCAGACGCACCGAATGAGGTTGTAAAGTTTTCCATATAGGTAACAGTGGCTTAGATGGCCCACCAGCGGCAGACGTTTGCAGCAAAACTATTCGACAGGCGGCCGCCGGTTCCCAACTGTACTGGCACTTGTCGAACAGTATACATCAGAACACAAGAAAAGGGCCCGCGACCTTGCATATCTCGGGACCAATTCAAACTAGGCCTCTTCCGCAAATTGTGGTGTCCGGGCCGGGTGATCGGCCGCAGCGGTAAATCGCTCGAAGCTCCTGAGACATCGGTTCAGTGCAGGGTTATACTGTCACTGATCGATCGGCCGTCTCGCGGTTGGCCGTCGTCGTCCGCGATTTGCTCGGATGGCAGCCATTGCGGGCGTTTGTAAAGAAGCTCTTCGGTTTCCTCGCGGCCCTTGGGTTTTGCCAACAGATATCCCTGGCCGTAATCACACCCCAAATTCTGCAGTACAGCGAGTTGCGGCTTGGTCTCGATCCCTTCCGCGATAACGCGCATTTTAAGATTCTTCGCCAGTGAGATCACGGTTTGAAGGACTTCGGAATCCTCACCGTGCTCGCCAACCCGGTTAACGAACGAACGGTCGATCTTTAGCGTATCGAAAGGAAGTCGGTGCAGCACACTCAGGCTTGAGTACCCGGTACCAAAATCGTCAATGCTCAGCTGGACGCCTATCTCCTTGAGCCGGCCGAGAATATGTATCGTGTGCTCTGCATTTTCCATCGCCGTGCTTTCGGTTATTTCGAGCTTTAGTGTTCGGGCCGCAACTCGCGAGGACTGGAGTGCGCCGACGACATCGTCGATCAGCAGGTTTTTTGTCAGATGTTTGCCAGAGATGTTGACGCTGACCACCAGGTCGCGATATTCGGGCGCGATCTTTTGCCATTCGGCCAATTGACGGCAGGATTCGTGAAGGATCCAGATCGTTATTGGAAGAATCAGCCCTGAATCTTCGGCGATAGGAATGAAGCGGAAAGGCGGGATCATTCCCATCTTTGCGTGATGCCAGCGAAGCAATGCCTCAAAGCCGATAAGCCTTCCGTCCGTCAGCGAGACGATCGGCTGATAATGCAGGCTCATCTCATTTCTTTCGACCGCATGCCGCAGGTCCATTTCAAGCCGAATGCGTTCGAGAAAGCGATCACGCATCTCGCGATTGAATACGGCCGGGCCATCGTTCTTTTCCTTTGCGAAATGCATTGCAATGTCAGCGTCGCGAAGGATTTCTTCGGGCGTGTCATATTCCGGATCGGACGGTGCGATGCCAATATTCAGGTCTATGGTGATGCTGTGGCCGCCAAGCGAAAAGGGCTGCGTCAGGCTCTTGTAGATCCTTCGCGCGACCTTCTGCGCCTTGTCGGCGTTCGGAAGGTCACGGAGGATGATAGCGAATTCATCTCCGCCAATGCGGGCAACGACATCGCCCGGGTTCAGCATTCGGATAAACCTTTTTGCGGCCACGACCAGGACCTTGTCGCCGATCGTATGGCCCAGCGAGTCGTTGATATCCTTAAAGCCTCGAATGTCGAGGAACAATACCTGGAAAGCGATCGAACTGTCCGCCTTGCTCTCCTCGATCATTCGTCGAAGCACATCACCGAAATTCTTTCGGTTCGCAAGTCCGGTCAGCGAATCATGCAATGCCGCGTGCTGAAAATCACGTTCGCTTTTGCGAAGGGCAATGTTCGCCTGTTCTTCCTTTGAGAGGGCCAGCTGCAGCTGCGACGCATGGCTTTCGGCTTCGAGCCTTCGTTCGCGCTCAGCCGCGGCCTTGGCACGCTCGGCTTCTTCGACTTGGGCAAATGCCGTGTTCACCTCGCCGATTGACTGGCGGTAACTTAGGAAAGCGACCGCAATGGCCAGCAATGCTGTAGCCGCGGTGATGATGTCGCCGTAGTTAACGAGTTTGAAAACTATCCCTGCCAATCCAATACCGACGATCTGGGTCATCGAACTTGAAAAGCAATATTTTTTCCACGTTTCCCAAAGGCTCTCGCCCGTCTTTAGTGTGTGAAAGATCGCGGCAAACGACGAAGACATCATGAACTGCGATAGGCCGAGTACGCCAAGGAGCGTGATCAGATGCTGCGTTTTCTCGGGCGTAAAGTCAGGGCCGGCGATGCCCTGGACGATCAGCAGGACAATGAACGTGGTCGTTGTCGCTAGAATGTTGATCGCAATGTTCGTCGGGATCATCAGCGGCCCCCAAGGATGGCCGGACCGTTTTAGATAAAGACAATTTGCCAAGGTTTCAACTGCCGCAAGGATGATCGCCCCTTCACCTCCGTACAGAAGAAATGCAAGAAAGATCAATGAGTCGGCAAAGCTTATCGCGAATCTCGAACGAGGCAGCGTCAGAGTGACGTGCGGAGAGGCCAGTGCTGCGAAGGCCAGCACGAAAAGAAACCCCCAGCCTATCGTTGTCCGCGGCAGGTTCGCAACGGCGTACACAAGACAAAGCGCTCCTAAACCGATCACCACTACCTTGACGGAAGTCGAGAATCGTTCGCGGTTTACAACCTGCGCATTATCGAAGGTTTTGCTGGACATCTGAGGCAGACTTCTGCTACAAGGAGGGAGGTGCTGTAGGCCAAACAAAGTTTAACATTCCTTGATCAGAAAATACAGCAAAAAATGAAGGCTGGTCCAACCGAAATGTATACAAAATAACCACATTCCGAGTGTATACCTGATAATCAGTCCGCTAACTGTTGTTAAGACAATACTTACATGTCGGACAAGCGACGACTGGCAACAAAATATACAGTTTTCGCCCGAACCATATTTTGGGATCCTAGCGGTTTGCTTCGACTGTAACTAGTTGTAAAAGCACTAGTTATAAGAATATTGATCTGATGTCTGATTTGTGGCACGGAGGTTGTATTTAGGGAGGGCAGGTCGGAGCGAAAGGCTCAAAATTAAAACCTGGAGAAGAAAAATGAAAAACATCAAAAACATCGTCGCAGCATTCCTGATCGTCACTTTCCTCAGCGTCAGCACCTTCGCAGGTGACGGCATCCTCGTTACCGGCAGAGACGGCATCCTCGTTACGGGCGTAGCGGCAGAGCCGACACCCTGCACGGCGTCAGCGGTAGACGGCATCCTCGTAACGGGCCGCGACGGCATCCTGGTAACAGGCTTTGCGGGGATCCTTGTCACGGGCTTCACCGGAATTCTAGTGACGGGATTGACGGGCACCAGCACCTGCCGCGGCGGCCTGCTCATCAGCGACTAGTAACAAATACGACGCTTCTCTTCAGTGAGCCAAACGGCTTCCACCGAGCGGGACTGGACAAGTCCAACGAAGAAAAAAACTTGGGTAGATGTCGTCCTTGGACCTCAAGCCCGCCGAATCGCTCGGCGGGCCTTTTTTGTTTTGTAATACCTTAGCCGATCGCACTTTTTCCTGAATGGACGGGTGCGAGTGTTCGCAGGGCATCAATCGACTTTGAGAGCACTTCGAGTACTCGGTCAACGTCCTCCCTGGTATTCGCCCTCCCAAAACTGAACCGGATCGCACCGCGGGCGAGTTCATCCCCGCGGCCGAGGGCGCGGATGACTGGCGAAGGTTCGAGCGACCCTGACGAACAAGCAGAGCCGGTCGAGACCGCAATTCCCTGCATATCCAGATTGATCAAAAGCCCCTCGCCTTCTATTCCGCGAAACGAGATGTTGGCAATATTCGGCAGCCTTTGGGCCGGATCGCCGTTGAGAAGTGATCCCGGGATATTTTCCAGTACAGATCCTTCTAACCGGTCTCGAAGGCGGCCCAGACGGACCGATTCTTCTCCGAGCTGTTTTCCGGCGATCTCGCATGCCGCACCAAAAGCAACGATAAGCGGCACCGGTTCTGTTCCGCCGCGAACGCCCCGTTCCTGGCGGCCGCCGATGTTCTGCGGATGCAGGCGTACGCCGCGTCTGACGTATAAAGCTCCGATGCCTTTTGGTGCATTGATCTTATGGGCCGACGTCGAAAGCAGATCGCAGCCGATCTCTTCGACATCGACGGCGATCTTTCCGGCCGCCTGAACGGCGTCGGTGTGAAACCATATCTTTCTTCCACCGGCCCGTAGCTCGCGGACAAGTTTTCCTATTTCCTGCACCGGCTGTATCGTACCTATCTCATTATTTGCGATCATCACCGAGACAAGTATCGTCTCCCCGCGAATTGCCGCTCGAACATCTTCGATCTTTACAATGCCGTTATCGTAAACCGGCAAATAGGTAACGGCAAAGCCCTGTTTTTCAAGGTCTTCGCAAACATTTTTGACCGATGGATGCTCGATGGATGATGTGACGATATGCGGCGGCCCTGTTGTGCGGTTTCGCGACACAAGTCCGCGAACAGCAAGATTATTGGCTTCGGTGCCGCCGGATGTAAATACGATCTCGTTCGGCCGAGCGTTGATCAACCCGGCGGCCTGATGCCTCGCTTTATCGACAGCCCCTTTGGTTTCCTGGCCAAAGAAATGGATGCTTGATGCGTTGCCAAACTTTTCGGTCAGATAAGGCATCATCGCGGCCAGCACATCCGGATCCACCGGCGTTGTGGCGCTGTTGTCGAGATATATCCTTCGGAACATTTCTTTATTTTAGATCAGCAAGGGCGTACGCACGAAACCGCCATGCCCGATGATCAATTCTGCGGAATACACGCAGCATGGCTGTGGCTTCTACGGTTAGATGGTGTGGATGCAACCGTTTCAGCGTGTTTTTAGATGTCATAAGCTGGCTCATGTTACGGGGAGCGAACTTTATGACATTACTTTGCAAAGGATTTATTTATTGCGTTTGCCTATTTCTTTTTGCCGGGCTTGTTCTCGGGCAGGAACGGAGGTATGAGGATAAAACAGAGTCGCCCTATTTTTTTGTACAGGGCGACCCGGCCATTGACCGGCTGCCGCTCAAGAGCACCAACGTCAACATTGCGGTTTCGGGCGTTATCGCTGATGTGACAGTCGTTCAAACATATCGCAACGAGGGGACAAGGCCGATAAACGCGACCTACTTGTTCCCGGCTTCGACCCGGGCAGCAGTCTATTCGATGCGGATGCGTATTGGGAACCAGTTGATCGTCGCAAAAATAAAACAACGCGAGGCGGCGAAGCAGGAATTTGAGCAGGCAAAGAAAGAAGGCAAGAGCGCCTCATTGCTTGAAGAGAACAGGCCGAATGTTTTCTCGATGAAGCTGGCCAATATGATGCCGAACGATGATGTTGAGATCGAGCTGCGTTATACCGAACTGCTGGTGCCGACTGACGGCGTTTATCA